>NZ_JBIAVJ010000006.1:329560-375756 GCF_042894025.1 Streptomyces sp. NPDC001549 | reverse complement strand
TGGAACAACACCCACAACTCATCCGGCACCAGCCGCTCAACGATCCCCACCACGACCGACAGCCTACCCAACCAGCCAAATGAGATGACTTCTTAACCGTTGCATCGGCCGGGCGTATACGCCACTCGCCCGTTGTGGGCGCAGGCGGCCCGCTGCGGGGCGCGGACAGGAGTGCCTTCGAGCCGGGCGCCGTCGTTGATGTTGGCATGAGCGTTCGGAACCTCCTCGATACGGCCTTCGCGCAGCCGGCGGCTCCGGGTACGCGGGACGGCGGCCTCACCGTCACCGCCCTGGGCTCGGGCGCCTGGAAGGAGTTCCTTCTCGGTCCCGGTGCTGGGCCGGGCAGGTCGGGGTCCTGGTACGAGCAGCTGGCGGTGCTGTGGAAGCGAGTGGTCGCGGAGTGCGGCGAGGCACAGCGACTCGCGAACGAACACGACATCGACTGGGAGCGGCTCCCCCATGAGTCGAAGCTCGCCCTCGCGCTGAGCGGGCCGGACGACGACGCCGTCGACGTCACCGCAGCCGCAGCCGCACTGGCGACCCAGCGGGAGCAGTGGGAGCTCGAGCGGCCTGCGCCCTGCAAACGCGACCGTCCTCAAATATCGCGCAGCGGGCACAGAACAACGGCAGCCAGGAGGGAGCAGGTCGCCGACCTTGGGGTCCGGCAGGGCGCGTGCGACGTCGGCTAGCGCGACGATCCCGACGACCTTGTGGCCGTCCACCACGGCCACAAGGTCGCATCTGGCTGAAGAATGCGCGAGCCGACGCCCGCGCCGGAATACCTCGGGCTCGAACCGGCGGCCGAGGACGAGAAGCCAAGGCCCCGCCGCACGCAAGGCGACATGGGGGCGCTAAACCACGCCGGCGCCCGCCGGTACCACGAACGCGAGGGACACTCTTCGGGTACCCAGAGGGCACACGTCCGGGAGGGTTCGTGATGGCACTCCCGGCCATGCGACGTCCGGCCAGCGCGCGGACCCTCTACCGCGCGCTGGCCGACCTCGGCGTGGCCCCGAAGCTCGATGCGCAGCAGCGGCCGGACGGCCCCAAGCGCACCGACACCGCCCTGCTCCTCGGTGTCCTGCTCGCCAAGACCAAACTCGACGCCGCCATACGCGCCGACCCCGTGCAAGAGCCCCCACGTGGTCTCACCCGGCTCCTGGCCGGCTACTGCTCCGCCGTCCCCTCACCGCCGACGAAACCCGCCTGCGCCTCCTCAGCCTTCGCCTGGTCCGCAGCGCCATCGAAGCCACACTCGACGACGACCCCAGCCTCCTGTCCTTGGCCGCCGGAGACTCCGCCCTGGCCGCTGCCAGCCTCGTCGACGCCGACCGGCTCACCCGCACCGGCGCCGGCCCCGCAGCGGTCCGCGCCTGCCTCGACACCGCCACCCAATCACTGAACGCGGCATCCACCGGTATCAACGCGCGACACGCTGCGCGGCCGGAGAGAAGCGGACGGGAGCCATCACCATGACCCGCCGCAAACTGATTCCCATGGTCTGGTACTGCAAGTACTGCTACCAGCGGCAGCCGATCGACATCGGCCCTGATGGGAGCCAGATCATCTGTGCCGTGTGCGGATACGGGCTGGCCCCACTCGACGAAGTGTTCGCCGCCGGCTCCATGCGGACCTGGTGGGAAGGAATCTGCGACGCGTTCTACGCCGAAGTAGCCGCGTACCGGGTGAAGGCCCACATGGATACAGGAGCACGATTCATGCTCGGGGGCCTGGCCTTGGATGCGGTGCCCCTGAATGATCCATTCGCCGGGAGAAAGCTGTCGGACTACGCCAAGGCCATCGGCCTGACGCCCAAGGCCATGAGCCACTACCGTCAGGTAGCGGCAGCATGGCTGAGGCCCAGCGGAGCCAGGAGGCGTCATGGTCCGTCCACGCCATACTCGCCTCCCATCCCGGCCGCCTCAACATCGTTAAACACCCGCCCCATGGGGAACGGTGGAGCTGTGCGGACGCCCAGGGGCTATGGACGTCCTGCACACACATTCAGCCGGTTCGTGAGCACACAAGAGGTCCCGCACACCGGACACGGCACCGCCACATCCCGCGCCGTGCACCGCACGCTCCCGCCGCGCCCGACTCCACCCGCCGCAGCGCGCCGCGCCTCGCCGACCTCGGCATCCACTGGGCGCAGTAGAAGGCCGGTGCTCCTCGCGCTGGCGTCTGCACAGTCGGCCAGCACGAGGAGCTACGGTCTACCGCCGGAAGCCTCGCCGGGGGTCCCTGATGCTGTGGTTGTCGAACGGGTCGAACCAGGCGGCCTCCCGAAGGTCACCCACGCCCCTGAACTGCAGATTCGCATACCCGGGGACGAGGCTTAGCACCCGAGATGTACCCGGACTGTGCGCGGCCTGCTCCTCGTCACTGATGCCTCTGGTGGGAGAGGGCCAGCAGGTCCTTGCGCGCTGGCTTCGTTGCGGATCGTGGGGCTCAGTGCTGTGAAGGGGGCCACAGTGGGAAATGATCACGCGGTTGTCGGTAGGTTCGGACTCCTGATGGAAGGAGCCCCCCGTGGCACCGGCACCCCAGCATCACACCGCGGATGAACTGATCCCCCGGCCCGAACGCACCGCTGGCGCGTTGCGGGCCGCTCTGGCCAGGGTTGACCCGTCCCGGCTGGACGAGATGCAGCGCACGATGGACGAAGCGTTCTCCCAGGCCATCGACCACAAGTCGCTGGCCCCGATCCAGGCGTGGCTGCTGCTCTGGGCGCAGAACATCGAGATCGCCAGGCGTGTGGATCTGCGTACGCGCTATCAGCAGGCGCAGAACGTTTTGGCCATGTACGACAAGCACGAGCACGACGACGAGGACGCTGTGAACAAGGCCCTCGCCGAGATCAGCGCCGTACTCGATGGAGCCCAGCAGGCGGTGCGCGGTTGAGCTGGAAGTGGGAGTACGCCTTCAGCGCCGAGGCGACAGCCCAGACCGCCCCGGCCCCGTTTCTGCGGGAAGTGGAGAAGAAGGCCGACGAGCTGGTCCGCATGTGTGAGATCACCTACCTCCACGCTGGCGACCATCAGGGACTCGACCCCAAAGGCGCCACCCTCACGATCCCCGGCGGAATGATCACGTACCAGGTCGTCGTCCGCCGCGAGCGCGTGTACATCGTGCAGATCACCGCTCTGCAGTGGTGACACTCCCGTGAAGACGCCTACGAGTGTGCAACGCCACCCGGTTCGGCGAGGTCAGAGCCTGCGGTGGTGACGGGGCTGAGGACGCGAGAGGCGCGATGCCCCACCCGGTGACACGTTTGGCGGGCACAGGCGGCCTGGGCAATGACCCGACCGGGCTCGCTGGCGAGCCGCCGCTCCGGTGGCGATTGACCCGGACTGTAACCCGGGAGCAGCACCGGGCGTCGCGCCCCCTGGCTGGCGCGGCCTGCTGCCGATGGGCGGCGGCCACCACCAGGAGGTCGCCGAGGGCGGCGACATCGCCGGCGCCGGAGGCTTGTCCGGCGCGGCCCAGAAGCGCGGAAGCCTCGCGGATCCGGTGCTCGACGAGCGCCCAGTCGGCCGGGGTGGCGTGCGGGTGAAGCGCTCGCGGACCCAGGGCAGGGACAAGTCGTAGGCGAGGGTCGAGCCGGCGAACCAGACCGGGCGGGATCCGCGGTCCGCGCGCTCACAGGGCAGCGCCACCGAGTACCCGACCAGGGCGCCGTCGTCGCCGTAGCGCTCGCGGACGCGCAGCCCGGCGTCGCGGAGCCGCTACAGGAAATCGGTGTCGCCGTCGGCGAGTGCGGCCGCGGTCCGGACGGTGCGCTGCAGGGACTCCCTGGCCGTCTCCGTGAGGCCGCGGCGGGCCGCCTTCTACGCCTCGCCGGTGACGGGTCTGTCAAACAAGCGACTCCTCTCCGTAGTCGGTGGTGACGTTCCGTTGTCATTGGAGGAGGATGCGGTGGCGGAGGAGGTCTAATCCGGCGCGGCCGTGCATCTGGCGCCTGATCCTTTTGGTGCGGGTGTTGACGCCTTCGGTGCGGCCGTTGTGGTAGGGCAGGGTGAGGCCGTCGTTCACGGCGGGGCAGTCGATTTCGAGGCCGTTGGTGAGGCTGCGCAGGTGGGGCAGGTCGACGGCGCGGGTGGCCGTGATCCACTCGGTGAGTTTCACGTCGTTGCCGTCGGCCGGTTTCAGCAGGGCGGCGAAGCCGCGTACGAGATCGGCGAGTGCGGTCATCTCCGGGCAGGCCGCGGCGATCTTCTCCAGCAGGGTCGTTTCCTTCGGACGTAGGTTTTCGGGGTCGGTGAGCAGGAGGCGGCTGACATGATGTGGGGTTGTGACGGGACGGTCGCCTTCGGCGCGGCCCTGGTTGAGGTAGCGGACCAGAAGGTTGGCGCTGCCGGTGTAGCCCAACTCCCGTATCTCTTCGAGGAGGTGGGTGACCGGGACGGACGGTTCCTCGGCACGGCGCCGGCGCAGGTGCTCGCGGTAGGGGTCGACAAGGGTGGGCCGGTAGGCGGGGGCGATGCGCAGGGCCTGGGGTTCGGGAATGCGGGCGTAGCGCTTGACGGTGTTCAGGGCCAGGCCCAGGCGGCGGGAGCAGTCGAGCAGGCCGACGCCCTGGCCGAGGAGGTCGTGGATCTTGTGCCAGCGTTCGCGGGTGGTCTCCGCCCCGCCGCGTCGTACACCGCCGCGGTCGAGCGCTACCTCACCGGCGCGGGCATCGCGAAGTCCTCCGCCCGCAGCTACCGAATCTCCAGGGCCGCAGCTCACGCACCCGATCCCGCAGGATCGTCAGCCCGTGTTCCCACCCGATCCGCCCCGCGATCACGGTGGCGGGCATCGTGGGGGTCGCTTTGAGCAGTTCGCGGATCGCGGGTTCGACCGCGTCCACCGCCGAGCCTTTCGGCGCCCGCCGGTACTGCGGCGGACGGTCCGAGGCCAGTGCCCGCAACACGGTGCCCCGGGAGATACCCAGCTGCCGGGCCACAGCCCCGGCCGACAAACCCTCACCCCGGTGCAACCGACGGATCTCAGCCCAGTCCCACGTGGATCACCCTCTCTTCCTCCTGACTCCAGTACCGATGAAGTCAGGAGGATCAAGAGATCGCAGAGTGGCCCGCTTTTGATCCGCCGTCCGTGGCCCTCATTTCACCCGTTGCCAACAAATGGGCGCTCCCGCCGCGCCGGCCTTCGTACCAACTATCCGGTGCCCGCGGCGTCGGCAACCCGTGGAGACACGCAGGGGTCCGCGAACCCTTGGGGCCCGCATCCGACGATGCAGCCGGGGCCCGCCCCTGTCTGCACTCGGGAGCATCCGTGGCATTGAGATCGCCGCAGAGATCACGCAGTATGGCTGGGCCGACACGCCTCACCGAGCGAACCGGGCGGGTCACGGCCGCGCCAACAGGGCTGTGTCGGGCACGGGCGAGCCGAAAGGTCCGGGCGGCGCCGGGTGCGGCCGGTGTGTTTACGGGCTCAGGAGCTCCACGACCGCGCGGGTGTCCTTGTAGAAGGCGTCGATGTCGATGATTCGGCCGTTGTGAAACGTGTAGAGCTCGACGACTTCGGTTTCGAGGACCCGTCCTGTGGCGCGGGCGGTGAACGTGGCCTTGGACCGCGAGATCACGGTGTCACCGTCCTCCAGCAGCCTCACGTCGCTAAGGCTCAAAGTGGCCAGGCCGAAGACCGTTTCCGCCAGCCGGACGAAGCCCTCGGGGCCCTGGAAGTCCCCGGAATAGGGCAGGCTCTCCGCCTCGTGGATGACCACCTTGGGGTCCATGAGGCGGAGAGCCTCTTCGATCGCGCCCGACTCGATCAGAGCTAGGAAGCGCTGTAGCGTCTTGGTGTTCCTACCCATTATCCGTCCTTTCGGCTCAAGTCTGCGGTCTACGGGCATTTGCCGGCGAAGCGTGTGATGTCGTGCCGCGGATGCCCAGCGGAAGAGTCGAACCGGTTCAGCCGGGTTCGGCGGTGTGTGCCTTGGCTGTGGGAGCGCGGAGGGGGTCGGGCCCGCGCAGGTGGAGGGAGATCATGTACAGGATGGCGGCGCAACATGCCAGGCTGGCGAGTCCGAGTACGGGCACCATCGGTTGGGATACCTCCCCGTGCACCGCGACCATCCCGGGCCAACCGGCGACCACCATGAATCCCATGAAGCCGCTGCCGATGACGGGGAGGGTCAGGAGCCAGGCCGCGCCGCGCAGGCGGCGTCCGAGGAAGTGGAGGAGCGCGCCCATGAGCATGCTCGCGGTCACGTAGACCACTTCCCACATGGGAGATGCCCCGAGGACCAGGAACGGCTGCTGCCCCGCGTACCAGTAGAGGCCTGCCACGCGAATGAGGAAGATCTCGCCGATGAAGTTGCTCGCGATGATGGGCGCGATGGACATCCAGAGCTTCCTGCGCGGCCACTGTTCGTCCAGGGCAACGAACGTCAGGTATGCCGGTAGGGCGAGGAACAGTGGATAGGTGGGGAAGACCCAGAGGGGTTCATCCAGCTCGAAGAGCCGGTAGACGTTCGGGGAGATGGCCGCCGGGGGCGGAAGTTTGGTGTTGGCGACGAGATCCAGTCCTGGCGAGGTCAGGAATCCTATGGCGGATCCGGCGACCAGGATGAGCAACTGGCACCGGCCCTTGCGTCGCCACTCGTAGACGCCCCAGACGGTCAGGGCGATTGCGGAGAGGATGCCGAGAGCCAGGCCGATGGCCGTTCCGGCAGTCTGTGATATCGCGGGCATCTCAACCTGTTCTGACGCGGAAGCCAATGGCGGTGAAGCGCTTGGGAAGCGGGGCCGGCCCAGGCAGCCGCGGGCTGCGGGCGGCGGGCTGCGGGAGGTCAGCGGCGTGGCGCGGGGGGTGGGTGGCAGGCGGTCGGAGGGGTGCGTGGGGTGTGCGCGCGCAGCAGGCGCAGGGCGAGCTGAGGGGAGAGGAGTGAGGCGGGGCCGCGCAGCATGTTGAGGGCTTCGAGGAAGACGTGCTGGGCGTGGTGGTCACGGGTGCCGGCGGCGAGCAGGCGGTCCAGCCCGGTGGCCAGGAGGCGCTGGAGGCCGCCGGGCGGGTCCCCCTGGGTGGTGGGGTGGCGCAGGTCGACGGTGGTGGCCAGCAGCCAGTACGTGTCGAGCATGGCGGCCAGCTGCCGGTGGAAGCGAGCGGCGGGGGCCTTGCCTTCGAGGTGCTGGGGGAGAAAGGCTCGCAGGAGCGCCACGCTGCGGACGGCCGCGGTCATTCCCTGGGCGTAGACGGGGTTGAAGCAGCAAGCGGAGTCGCCCAGGAGAACGAAGTTGGCAGGCTGATCGGGCATCCGTTCCATGTGACGGCGCCGGTTGGCGGTGGCGTGAGTCGTGATGACTGGTGTGAGGGGTTGTGCCGAGGAGAGCGCTTCGGCGATGACGGGGTGGGGCAGCGTCTCGGCGAACGGCAGGAAGCCCGCCTCGTCGGCGGTGGGGCCGTGGGGGCCGAGTCCGTTGAGCGTGACGATCCAGCGTCCGCCTTCGATGGTGGCGATGCTGCCGCCGCCGGTCTGCGGTGGGCCGGTGACCATGAGATAGCAGGCGAGCCAGTCCGGGGCTTCGCGTGGTGGCAGGTACGTGCGGCTGGCGTAGGTGACGTGCGGGTCGACGGTGGACTGCGGCAGTTCCGGATAGCCGAGCTCGGTGAGCCAGTGGCCGGCGCGAGAGCCGCGTCCCGTGGCGTCGACGAAGAAGTCCGCCTCGTGGGTCAGCACTTCACCTTCCGACGATCGGATCCGGGCGGCGTGGACGACGCCCGAGCCTCCGGTCAGCCCGTCGACGCGGTGCTTCTGCAGGAGCGTGAGACCGGGCAGGGCGAGGACGCGGCGACGGATGGCCCATTCGAAAAGGGCGCGGCTGGCGGTGACGCCGGTGAGGTCGGAGGGAAAGCGCGTGCCCCAGCCGCAGTTGGTGCCGAGCAGGAAGTCGGCGCCCATGTCGACCGTGACGGCGCCGGCTTGGCGCAGTTCGGCGCCGATGCCCGGCAGCAGCTCCTCCAGGGTGCGCTGGCCGCCGACGAGCAGTCCGTGGATGTGGTCGCCCTGCGGGACGCCCGGGCGCCGGACGGGAGATTCCGGCAGATGGTCGGCATCGATGAGTGTGACGTTCGCAAAGTGGTCGGCGAGGACGGCGGCGGCCGTCAGCCCGGCGATTCCGGCACCGAAGACGAGCGCGTGGTCGCGGTGGGTTGCTCGCCGTGCGCTCATGGGGCCTCCTCGGACCTGTGGACCGTTCGGTAGGGCTCTGCGATCTGGGCGCGGCTGACGTCGGCCCCCAGCCGGGCGGCACAGCGTACGAGTTCCGCGGGCCAGGGACCGGGCTCGTAGTGGTCGCCGGCCCGGTGTGCGCTGGCCCAGATCTGCTCGCCGCGGGCGACGAGTTCCCCTCCCGGGTCGCCAGGGCCCGTGATCCGGTAGAAGCGGAACTCTCCCTTCATCAGGTGTAGTCGCACCCAGGGAACGGTGAGCCGGATGGCGACCTGGTCGCCGAACCAGAGTTCCCTTTCGTACTCGCAGGAGCACGAGCGGGTCAGCATCGCGTGCTCACCGGAGATGTCGGAGCTGAACACGGGGGCGCCGGCCATGCCCGCCTGCTCGCGGCAGCGTCCCTGCCAGTCGATCAGGCGGGCGTAGTAGACGGGGCCGACGGCGCTGGTGTCCCCCGCAGTGACGACGTGCTCGATGGTGAAACCGTCGGTCTCCGCGGAGGAGGCGAGCGGGGTGCCGTCCGAGGCGGCCGCCTGGCTGTCGAGGTGCGTCATGATCGTTCTTCCTGGCTGGTCGGCAGGGTGACGAGGGCGGTGGCGTAGCCGGGGAGCGGTGCGGCGGGCCGGGTGATGGGCCACGCGGACGGCGGGCAGGTGAGATCGCGGGCCAGATGCTGTCCGTACGTAAGCCCGCCCAGGTCTCCTGGCGGACCGAGGGCTACGTCGATCCGGATGAAGCAGGAGGCGAGATCGTACCCGGTGGCCTTGGCGACCGCTTCCTTCGCGGTCCACACGGCATGGAACGCGCGTGTGCGTTCACGGGGCGGGAGCCGGGTGAGGGCGTGCCGCTCGCGCGGAGTGAGGGTGTAGGCCAGCATGCGCGGGGTGACCCGGTGGGCGCTGACGCGTTCGAGGTCGACGCCCACTCGGGAGCCGTCCCCGCTCAGGGCGAGAACAGCGAGAGGTCCGCGATGGGAGACGCTGAACCGCAGGCGCGGGCACGCCGTGACCATCGGCCTGCCCTCGGCGTCGGCATGGATCGTCACCTCCGCCGCGGGCAGCCCGGTCCGGTGTGCGAGCACCTGTTTCACCATGCCTCGCCGGACAATGAAGCGCCTCCGTATCAGCGGGCAGGGCAGGGCACGGGCGCGGCGGCGTTCGCGGGCGTCGAGCAGCAGCCACCAGGAGTCGGCAGGGCGGTCGAGCCCGAGCCACAGCACCTCCGGCGGGCAGCTCGTTCCCGGCCCGGTCACGGCCGCCACTCCGGGTACCGGATGGTGGCCGGGAACCGGTCCGTGACATGCAGCTTGAGACCGGTGACGGAGAGTTGAACCGTGCCGTCCCGCGCCACGGCGACCGCCCGGTCGTCCGCGGCGCGGTAGTGCAGGCGCAGCCCTTCGGGGTGGGCGGCGGCGAGCTCGGTGTCGGTGGCGCCGGTGAACAGGTCGATGCCCGCCATGGACAGCGGTACGCCCATGACGTGCTCCCCACTCGGCTGGGGCGGGTAGCGGAAGAGCCGTGCGGTCGAGTCGATGAGGAGGGCCGGTATGGCGAGACGGGCGAAGACGCCGTCGGGTTCCAGACGAGGGTGCCAGAGTGCCTCGGCTGTTTCGGTGTCCGCGGCGGGGTGCAGGTTGGTCCGCCACACACCGGAGAGCTGGACCGAGCTGTCGGGCCGGGCGGTCGGGCAGTCCTCCAGCGGAGGGAGCACGGCAGGGGGCGGTGCCGCGGGTGGGTGCGGCCGGGTGCCCAGGACCACATCGACCCGGCAGTGCGGACGGTCCCGGAGCAGGATCCGACCGCGCTGAGTGGTCAGGTCGGAATGGAGTCCGACCCGGACCCGGTTCGGGCCGGTCCGCTCGGCCGTGATCCGGCAGGTGACCGAGGCACTCCGGGGAGAGGTGTAGAGGGGCTCGTGAACGGTGAGGTCCCGGAAGCCGGTCACGTCCGCGCCGCGCGACAGGTGACGGGCCGCCTCGGCGGCCAATGCGAGCATCATCACGGCGGGCAGCAACGGCCGGCCTTCGACGAGGTGTTCGGCGAGGTAGGTGTCCCGGTCGGGGTCGGGGCGCCAGGACCAGTCGGCGCCCGCCGGCCCGCTCGTGTCCGGGGCGCCGAGCAGCCCGCCGGGGGGAAGGGGCGTGGGGCCGGTGGCCGCGCCGTCTCCCTTCGCCCGATCCCGCCGTGGCCCGAGTACGGGTGCGGCTTCGAGAGGGCGTGGCGAGGAGATTTCGGCGAGGAAGGCGGCGGCTCCTTCGGTATTGCTCATGCCGTCGATGCCGAGCCGTCGTGCGATGCCGTCCGCCACGTCCCTGACCATGCCGGTGTCCCGCCACAGCCCCCAGGCGACGGCGAACTCGTCCGCGCGACGCCCGTGTTCGGCACGGGCCGCAGCGAGCAGGTACTCGTTCGCTGCCGAGTAGTCGGTGTCGCCCGCGCCACCGGTCAGGGCGCTCACGGAGGAGAAGGTGCACCACAGCCGTGGGGCCGGGGAGGCGAATGCCTCCTTGAGGTGGTGGTATCCGGCGACCTTGGTGTCGCGTACGGCACGGAAGTCGCCCAGTGACTTCTCGGTGACAGCGGACGACCGGATCAGCCCGGCGCCGTGGATCAGCAGGTCGACGCGGCCTTCGTGCGCGTGGATCTGCCGTGCGGTGTCCATGACCTGCTCGCGGTCGCGTAGGTCGCACACCAGGTAGTGGACACGGTCCGGGCCGCACAGCCCGCGCAGTTCGCGCAGCGTCGACTGGATCTCGCGGTCGCGCAGCAGCGCGTCGAACTGCCGGTTGAGGTCGCCGATCGCGGTGCCCGGCCGGGTCGCGAGTTCTCGCCTGAGGTAGGCGCGGCGGGCTCGGGTGAGCTCGCCCTCGGGGACGTCGAGCAACTCCGGCGGCACGACGCCGTCAGCGGGGGTGGTGCCCAGCAGCCAGACGCGGGGACGGACTCGCCGGGCCAGCGCGGTGACGGCCACGGCGGTGGCGCCCCGGGCGCCGCCGGTGGCGACCACCACGGAGTCGCGGTCGAGGGGCAGCGGGGCGGCTATGCGTGCGGCGGGGAGCGGTGCGGGAATGACCACCTCGACGTGGCGCAGTCCTTGGCGGTACTGGACGACGGCCCCCTCGCGCCGCGCCGCGCGCTCGACGGCGAGCTGTTCGAGCCCGGCTTCCAGGGTGGCGTCGGTGACCACCGCGTGGACGGGGCAGGGCAGTTCGAGGGCCAGGCTGCGGAGGAATCCGGTGACGAGGGTCAGGTGCGGATGGGTGGTGTGGCCGCGCAGCGGATCGAGCAGTAGGGCCTCGACGGAACCGGTCGCGCCGGGTGGTATCTCCCGCACGGCGGACAGCAGGCACTCCTGCAACCTCAGCAGTGGCGAGGGCGGCGGTGCGGGCCAGACGCTCTCCGGCTCTCGGGCCGAGGCGATGACGAGCAGATGAGGGCCGCCCGCCGCGTCCCGGACCGCCCAGGTGGACGATGCCACTTCCTCGTCCGGTCCCGCCAGGGCGACCACCTCGTCGCGTTCTGTCCGAGGGTCGCTGCTGACGATCCGTGCGCCATGCTTGCGGGCCAGGGGGGTGAGATCCCGGGCGAGGGCCGCGGAGTGCACGAGGATGAGGGAGTCGGGCCGGATCGCCGGGCCGAGAGCCTCGTCGGCGGCTCGCGATTCGACCGCGACCGGGTCCCGCCGGCGGTAGGCGATGACGGCGCGGTCCACGGTGGTCGACGGTGGCGTTGCGGGCTCGCCCCGCTTGTGTGCGGGTGTCCCCTCGGACGCGGCCTCCGAGGGGGTGCCCCTCCGCCCGGCGGCGGGTGTGTCCGCGCCGGAGAGCAGAGGGTGCACGACGACGCGTGGTCCCTGGTCGGCGTTGCGTACCACGGCACTGGACAGTCCACAGTAGACAGCGCGGAGCACGGAGAGGGCGCCGTCCGCTCCCTGGTAGTCACGAGAGGACTCGGGCGGTCCGATCTCAGCGGCCTCCGCATCGGCACCCGTCCGGCCGGAGTCCCGGTCTGGGTCGTCGGCCGCGCACGCGGAGGTGGTGATGCGGGCGAGGCAGGGCCAGCCCTGCCGGTCGGCCACGGACTTGCGGGTCAGGGCCATGACGACGGCGCCTTCGGCCAGGGAGGCGGAGGTTTCCGTCAGTGCCTCGGCCAGGAGGCCGGAGTGACCGCTGGCCCCCACGACCAGAGCCATGTCCAGCTCCCCGGAGGCGAGGTAGCGGCCGGCGGTGTGGAGGGCGGCCTGGGTGGAGGAGCGCCCCGCGTCCAGGGCGAGCGCCATGCCGTGCAAGCGGTGCCGGTTGGCGACCTGGCAGGAGATCATGTTGGCGAGCTGGCCCGGCATGCTCGCATCGTTCGCGGCCGGCAGACGCTCGCGCACGCGGTCGAGGTATGCGTGCATCGACTCCCCGCCCTGCCGGCCGCAGGCCGCCTCCGCCACCGCGAGAAGATCATCAGCGGCTACCCGGACGGTGTACTCGGTCATGGCGCGGGTGGGACCCGTGTGGCCCGTGAATACGCCGGTGGTGGCACGGCAGAAATCCCACAGTTCGCCGTGTTCCTCGACGAACCGTGCCGCGGCCGAGATCGCCATCAGGTGCGTACGGTCGATGCTGCGTGCGGTGACCGGGGGCATCCGCAGCTGCCGGAAGGGCGGGAGCGGGTACTCCTCGCCGAAGGTGGCGGCCGGTGCCGGGCCGTTGCCGCGCAACCAGTCCGTGACGTCCTGCGGGGACGGTTCCCCGGGCAGGTGTGCGCCCCAGCCGACCAGGACCACCGGATCGTCTGCGGTCTTTGTGCCGTCTTCCCCGGCACCGGTACCCGCTCGCGGCATGGGTCCGCGCACCGCTTCGGCACCGTGCACAAGGAGGTGGGCATTGCCGCCTCCGAGGCCGTACGCGCAGATGCCCGCCGTACGGACACGGTCGGCACCTGCCCGCCACGGGGTGTCGACGTGCGGAACGATCAGCTTGCCCGTGCGGATGCCGTCCGGCAGACGGGAGAAGAAGCGCTCGCCCGGGATGACCCCGTGGCGCAGCGCGAGCAGGACATGGATGACGGAAACCGCACCCGCGGCCCAGGCCCCGTGCCCCACCAGCGGCTTGTTTGAAGTAATCAACTGGACCGAATCCCCGGCGAGCTCGGCAAGACCCTCCAGCTCCACCGTGTCGCCGACCGGGGTCCCGCTGCCGTGTCCCACGATCCAGTCGACATCCGACGGCTTGAGGCCACCGACACTGCGGGCGCGGCGCACCGACAGCTTCTGCCCTTCCCGGTCCGGGGCCACCAAGCTCCCCGCACCGTCCACCGAGGCACCGAATCCGCCCAACAGGCCCAGGACCTCGTCTCCGTCGTCGAGCGCACGGTCCAGGCGCTTGAGCGCGATCACTGCGGCCGAGTCCGAGAAAAGCGTCCCGTCCGCATCGGCGTCGAAGGCGCGCAACTGGCCGCTGTGCGAGAACCCCCGCGCTTTGGAGAAGAGGACGAGATCACGCCGCGATCCGGTATTCGCCCCGCCGCACACCACCAGATCCCGCTCACCGGCCAGCAAGGCCTTGACCGCGAGATCGATGGCGTACAGGGAGGAAGAGCAGGCGGAGTCGACGGCTTGCATCTCGCTGCCACCGGGCAGCAGCCCGGCGCACGCGCCGTGTATCACCTGGTCGGCGAAGGTCCGCCGAGGATGTTCCGCGGCATGCGGATAGTGTGCGGCGAACCGCTCCCGCAGCAGCCCGCTCCTGGTTCCATCGCCCCGGCCGGCACCTTCGAGTGCGTCCGCGGCCGTCGCACGCAGCGTGGATTCCTCCAGAGCGAGGCTGCCGGGCGGCAGCGCGACGTAGGCTCCCATCCGGTCGGACCGCCTGCGTGCCGGTTCGGCGAGGGCCTGCCGCACACAGTGGCGCAGCAGCAGGCCCGTACGGTCCAGGCAGTCGGCGTCGTCGTCCGGGTGCACGGGGATGGTGTGCGGATAGCCGCCGCTCTTGACGTGGGACTTGTCCCCGGCCTCGGGGTCGGGCGAGTACCAGTGGTCAAGGCTCATGTGTCCGGGCGCGCCGAACATGTGCCGCTCCTTGAGCAGTACCTTCCAGAACTCCTCCGGGCTGTTGGCGCCGGGTACGGCGATCCCCATGCCGACCACCGCGACAGCCCGGGGCATCTCACGCTCCGGATGTGCCTGCGGAGCGGAGCCGGTGTCCGGCACGGCGTCGGCGGCCCCTGCCACGGGAGGCCGGCTCATGCGGCCTTGCCGCTCTCGCTCGCATCCGTGTCCTCGGCGGCCAGCAGCAGCATGAGGTCGGCGAGCTTGGGCAATGTGTTGTAGTCCCGGACCCGCAGGTGGGCAGGCGGCGTCGGAAGGTCGTACCGGTCGAGCAGCCCGACGAGGAGCTCGGTCCTCTTCACCGAGGCGATGCCGAGGTCCGCCTCCAGGTGGGCTTCATCGGTGAAGACCTCTTCCGGATAGCCCAACGCGTCGGCGAACGTCCCGCGGAGCTCCGCGACGAGGACATCGCGCTCGGGTAGCTTCCGGGAGGACGCCATCGAGTGTGCCGGCGTGGCCGCTGGGGCGGGGCGAGCAGGAGCTGCCGTCGCTGCGGCCGCGGGCGGCGCAGATCCGCCGGGCCGTTGCCGCATCAACTCGTCAAGCACCGCGCACCCTTCGGTGGTGCCGGGCGGCGGTCCGACCAGCTCCACGTCCGGCGGCAGGGACTCGGCGGCACAGGGGGTGAGGATCGCCCTGGACCCGAGTTCCAGGAACCTTTCGACGCCGTAGGAGGCGTGCAGCTCCCGTATGGCCTCGACGAAGAAGACGGGATCCGTGAGGTGCCGGTCGATGATGCTTCGCACGTCGTCGGCGGTACGTACCGGCTGACGCAGGAGCGGGGAGAACACACGCACGTGTGGCTCCTGTGTCCGATAGGTGGTCGTGGATCGGGCCACCTGCCGGGCGGCCCCGGCGAGCATGGGGTTGTGGTGCGGGTACATCACGAGCAGCCTGGTGGCCTGGAGGCCCAAGGCGCGGGCCGCCTTCTCCAAAAGGGGCAGCTCTTCGGCACTGCCGGATACCACCGTCTGCTGTGGCGCGTTGAAAAGGGAGGGCTGCAGCGACCAGCCGCCCACGGCGCCGCACAAGTGCTCGGCACGACGCGCGCCGATCCGCAGCGCCGTGAGGCCGCCGGCGAGATCCCCTTCGGCCAGGGCGATTTCGCGTTCACAGATCACCCGGGCGGCGTCGTAGGCGGACAAGCAGCCGGCAGCGGCCAGCGCGGTGAGCTCACCCGTGCTGTGACCGACCAGCACATCGCCGGGGCGACCGCGTGTAACGAGCGCCGCGTACAGGGCTAGTCCCGAGGCGAGCGAGGCCAGATGCAGACGGGTCGGAGTCTGCGCCAGCTCCTCGATTTCCGGCCCGTCAGGATCGATGAGGGCGACGGACACCGGCGGGACGCCGTACTCCCTCGCCGCCTGGTCCACCTCGCCCAGCAAATCCTTCGCGCGTAAATCGACCGCGATCAAGTGTTGCAGACTGCCAGGTGTATAGCTGCCGAGCCCCGGGAACTGAATCGCCGTGTAGGGCATGCCGAACCGACCGCCTTTCAGATGACCAACGAGATTTTGCAATTCGGGTGAGACATGAGTTAAGAATCGGGTCCGCTCCTGTCGGCAGGGTAGAACTGCCGGGCCCAGTGGCGGTATGCGCCGATGGGGCCGTCCCCTGCGGCAAGTCGGGGCGGAGATGCGTAGACCTTCGTGTTCCACACAGGTACGTCGCCATAAAGGTCCGCCGCGACCGCGCGCAGGTTCAGGGGGGTGGCAGCGGTTGCGATCGCACGGAGGAACGACTGCGGCAGGCGGTTGAAGGGGCGGGTCTGAGGAGCCAGGAGCACGCTGACGCCGACGCTGAGATGAATGCGCCAGGCCTCGATGAGACGCGGTGCAAGCATCACTGTGATTTCCAGGCCGATTTCGGGTACGCAGGACCGGGCGTGGATGAACCCCAGACCGTACATGGTGACCTCGGTTTCGCCCCTGAGATTTCCGAACGGCGGAAAGGGGCGGACGAACCGGAGGGGCACGGAGTACGTGTGCCCCTCCGAGACCGGGGGCCTGGCATGCTCGGCGTCGGTGTACCCGTGCAGCGCACGGACGTGACCGACGTCGACGATGTTCTCGAATACCTCTTGCGGGTGGGTATGCAGATCAAGGACCGTGAACCGGGGACGCGAACCCCGGGCGTCTAGGAGGGAGGGAATCCGCCAGGGGACCTTCGCTCGGGGCGTTCCGATCCAGGCGAAAATGCCATCGTTGACTTCCTCGCTCGGCAGAACGGTAAGACCGTCTCTGGGAAGCTTTCCGGTGTAGCCCGGACCAAGGCGGGCGATATCACCGTCCGGCCCGAAAGCGAAGTGGTGGAAGGGGCACACGATGTTCTCGCCCTCCACCTTCCCGCCGCAGCCCAGGTGTGCGCCCAGATGGGGGCAATACGGACGCACGACCCTGACGCGGCCGGCGCGGGTGCGGTAGATGACGACGTCTTCGCCCATCAGGCGCCTGGTGACGACATCGCCTGGGCGAAGCTCGGTGGACGGTGCGAGCATGACCCAGCCCTCGGGACCGGGAAGCGGAGCTTCGCCACTGGCGTACGGCAGTTTCGGCGACTCCCGCCTGACGATGTGATGACGCCAGCCGCTCATCTGCATTCCTCCTGACGGGACGCCGGAATACCTGAATGTGCTGCCCGCCGTCGAAACGGCAGGCCCGTTCGACCGGAACGGCCACACCGACACATATCTGCCTGATGTCACGAAAGGGCCGACGGACCTTTCCATGGATGCCCACCCGGTTCGAACAGTCAAACGAGTGGAATGGTGTTGCGCCGTGTCGTATCGAATTCTGGCGGGAAGTGCGCAGTGCCCACGCACTCGCGCGGATCGGTGGCCGTTGGACGTTCCCGGAGAGCCGGGCAGGCCAACGTGCGGTTCCCTGGTGCAGTGACGGACCGGTCCAGGAGAGCGCGCGGTAACCTTGTCCCGACATGGCCCGCTTCGCCTGATTGCTGCACTGTGCTCGGGAGGTGGTCTTGAACTCGTCCGTGAGATCCTGAGTGCTGCCGCAGACCCCCTGCCGCTATTGCACTTGCATGCATGATGGTGGTCGGTCGTCCGTGATCAGACCGGTGATGGTCAGGGGTCCGCTCCGTGCCGACCGAGACCAGTCGCGCCGGGCCGGGGTGTCGGCCCGGGCGGTCAGGCGGGCCGGGGGCGGGTGGGCCAGTCCGGACGCCATCCAGACCGTGCTCGGCTTCATAGCGCCCGCTGCTGCGGCCTGGGTCTGGGTCAACACCTTGGCCTTGTAGCAGGATCCGTTGTCGGTCAGGACGCGTTCGACGGTGATCCCGTGGGCTGCGAAGAACGCGTTCGCCCGGGTCCAGAAGCCGGCGGCGGTCTCCTTGCGCTCGTCGGTGAGGACTTCGCTGTAGGCCAGGCGGGAGTGGTCGTCGACGGCGGAGTGGATGTAGGAGTAGCCGATCACCGGTGTGCTGCTCTTGCGCAGGGTTGTGGCGGCCTGGCGGTTGCGGTCGCCTGCGGTGCGGCCCACCGTCCGCCGGCCGCCGCCGTCGGGGATGTTGCCGAGTTAGTTTCTTCACGTCGACGTGGACGAGTTCGCCGGGCCTGGCGCGTTCGTAGCGGCGGATCACGGTGCCGGTGGGGCGGTCGATCCAGGCGAGCCGGTGCAGGCCGCGGCGGGTCAGGATCCGGTGGACCGTCGAGGCGGGCAGGCCGAGGATCGGGCCGATGCGGGCCGGGCCGAGCTTGCGGGCCCGCCGCAGGTCACCGACCCTGGCCTCGCCGGCGGCCAGGGTTCGGTGCGGCGTCGTGTGAGGCCGACTGGAGCGGCCGTGCAGTCCGGCCTCACCTTCGGCCCGCCACCGTCGCACCCATTTGTGGGCGGTGGCCCGCGAGTGAGGACGGCTTCGGCCCCGTGGTCGCCCGGCAGGTGCAGGAGCATGACGTAGCGGGTGGCGCGTTCGACCAGGGTGCCGATCGCGGACTTCCCGTCCTTGCCGATGATCAGATCGCCCTCCCAGTGGCCGGGGATGGCCCGGTCCTCGGCTTCGGCGGGCCGTTCGCTGATCATCACCATGGGCTCGCGGAAGCGGGGCTGGCGGCTGTTGGCGTGCTGCCGGGGTCTGCGACGGGCCCGCCCGGAACGCAGGGCGCCTGCGAGCTCACGCCGCAGCTGGCCTCTGCCCTGGATGTAGAGGGCCTGGTAGACGGTCTCGTGGACCACGTGCATCTCCGGCCGGTCGGGGAACTGGGCCCGTAGAGCGTGGCATATCTGCTCCGGGCTCCACTTCTCGTCCAGCATCGCCTGGACGGCGGCCCGGAGCTCGGGATTCTCACTGATCTTGCGTGGCTTGGGGCGGGGCCGGCGGGCGTCCGTGCGGGCCTGGGCCGCGTGTGGCCGGTAGTGCCACTTGCCGCGGGTGCCGTCGGTGCGGTTGCGGCGGATCTCCCGGCTGACGGTGGATGGGCTGCGGCTCAGCTCGGCGGCGATCGCCCGCACCGTGGCCTTCTCCCGCAACCGGTCCGCTATGTGGATCCGCTCGTCCTCACGCAGATACCTGGACGCACCAGAAGGCGGCACCACCATGGAAATCGGTGGTGCCGCCTTCTGCCGTCGGTCGGCATTGCGACCATTGCGCCACTTCCGGCCCGTGCGGTCACTGACGCCGACGATGCGGCATGCCTCGGTGTTGCTCACGCCCTGCTGCACGAGCCGGGAGTATGCCTCCCGCTCTCTGCGCAGCTTCACGGGCCCCTGCGCAACCGTGCGCACCTTGCGGATCTCGAAGTCCATCGCATCCCCGAACTGGGATGTTGCAACGACTCCTAGAACCCAAGGTCGTACTGGCGGCCCTTGACCTTGCCGTCGAGGCGCAGGACCACCTTGGCCCAGCCGTCGGCGGCGCAGGCGGCGGGCGGTGTGTAGTTGCCCCGGGAGGGCGTGAAGTCGCGGAACTGTGCCTCTGCGAGGGTCACCTGGCAGGACCGGGTCGTGGGCCGGGCGACGGGCGGGGCCGCGGTGAGCGGGTCGTGCCAGTCGGTGCCGAACTCGGCGGGCGGCGGGTCCGCGGCCGGGGTCCCGGCGGCGTACGCGGGGCCCGCGGCGGCCAGGGTGGCGGCGGTCAGCGCGATCGCGCCGAGCAGGCCGGTGAACCTGCGTCGTCGTCTCATGGGCCCGCAGTGAAACCCGGCCCGCCGGGGCCGGGCCAGGGCCGGTGCTCCGGCCCTGGCCGGTTCTGGACGGTTCTGAACCGCCCCGTCCTGTCGGCTCCGGTCCGGGCGCCAGCGGTCGGAACGCCAGCGGTCGGAACGTCAGCGGTCCGGAGGTCAGAGGTCCGGAGGTCAGCGGGGCAGGACGATCACGCCGTCGTCGTCCGCGTGGACGGTGTCCCCCGCGCGGAAGGTGACGTCGCCGATGGTGACGGGCTCGTCGACCGCGCCGTCGCCGGTCTTGCCGCTCTTGCGGGGGACCGTGCCGAGCGCCTTGATGCCGAGGTCGAGCCCGCCGAGGGCGACGCTGTCGCGGACCGAACCGTTGATGATCAGGCCAGCCCAGCCGTTGGCCTCGGCCGCGCCCGCGATGAGGTCGCCGACGAGGGCGGTACGCGGCGAGCCGCCGCCGTCCACGACGAGGACCGCGCCCTCGCCCGGCGTGTGGAGGAGGGTGCGCAGCAGCGCGTTGTCCTCGTGGCAGCGCACGGTCCGTACGGGGCCGGCGAACAGCCGGCGGCTGCCGAACTGGCGGAACCCGGTGGCACAGATGGCCAGGGACTCGCCGAACTCGTCGTACAGGTCGGCTGTGGGGACGGGGGTGACACTCATCTGGCTACCGGTTTCCTCGCTGCCCGTGCGCGTACATCGCGGCGGTGCGGCCAGCGTAATCGGCCGCTCGTCCGGCGCGGCCGGGGCCTGCGTCCAGCGGGTGGGCCGGCACAGCCGGGCCTCGTGGCCGAGGAGTTGGGCGGCGGTCGGGGCGAGGTGCTGGTCGCCGGTGGCGATGCCGGTGGTGTGGCGATCTGAAGCCGGAGCCGGACATCGGCCGGAACGTGACGGGCGGCCGGGCGTCGCCGGGCGTCGCCGGGCGTCGCCGGGCGTACGCGGGCTCGGTACGGGGCGGCGCGCGGGCTGTCCGTCATCCCCGGCGGGAGACGCACGAGCGGCCGGGGCTCGGACCGCGTGGGGCCGGGTCAGTTGCGGGAGTTGCCGAACAGGATGCGGTAGCCGATCAGCAGGACCAGTGAGCCCGCGATGGCGGAGCCCCAGGTGGCGAGGTCGAAGAACTCGGTCTGGATGGGCTTGTCCAGGACCTTCGCCGACAGCCAGCCGCCGATGAAGGCTCCGGCGACGCCGATGAGGGTGGTCCCGATCAGGCCACCGGGATCCCGGCCGGGCAGCAGGACCTTGGCGATGCCCCCGGCCAGCAGTCCCAGGATGATCCAGCTGACGATCCCCATGTCCAGTCACTCCGCTTCGGTCGTTCGGGTGTTCCCCTGGGAGGACGCGCCCGGCGGCGGATCGGTTCTCCGCCGCTCAGACCGCCACGCGGCCGGCCGGCAGGGGGAGCTCGGCGCCTGTGACGGGGCCGGCACCCGGGCCCGCGCCGGTGGAGGGCGTCCGGGTGAGCAGGACCACCCCGCGCGCCGCCAGGAAGGCTCCGGCGCCGGCCAGCAGCAGCCCCGGCAGTCCGCCCTGCAGTCGTTCACCGAGCAGGACCATGCCGATGGCGGCCGCGGCCAGCGGGTTGGCAAGGTTCACCACGGCCAGCGGGGCGCCCAGTCCGCCGCGGTAGGCCCGCTGCGACAGGAGCATCCCGCCGACGGCGAACACCATGACGAGCAGGGCCACGGAGACGACCCGGACGCTGAGCAGGGCTCCGCCGCGACCGGCCGCGACAGCCACCGTCTGGGTCAGGGCGGAGGCTGCCGCGGAGGCCAGTCCGGAGGCGGTCGCGTGGCGCAGGCCCGAGCGCGGGTCCTTCTCCGCGGTCAGCATCAGGATCACGGCGATGGTCGCGCCGGAGACGGCCAGCGCCTCGATCAGCGTGAGGGTGTCGTCGGGGGCCGGCCCGGAGGCCGGGAGCAGCAGCAGGCCGAGCCCGGTGACGGTGGCCAGGGTGCCCCGCCATTCGGTGGCCGCCACCCGGCGGCCGGACCTGCGCGCCCCGAGCGGGACGGCGGCCACCAGGGTGAGCGCCCCGAGCGGCTGCACCAGGGTGAGGGGGCCGTACCGCAGGGCCGCCGCGTGCAGCAGCGCGGCGGCGGCGTTCAGCCCTGCCGACCACCACCAGGCGCCGGAGCCCAGCAGGGCCTTGGCGCTGCGCGCGACGGCGGCCCGGGCTAGCCGTTCCTGGGCGACGGCGGCGGCCGCGTAGGCCACGGCCGAAGCCAGGCAGAGTCCGACGGCGAGGGCGGTGTCGTTCATTGTCCGGCTCCTACGGCCGCGTCCGCGCTCCGCGGGCGCGGCAGGCCTTGTACGGGGATGTCCTGGCCGGGCTCCGAGCCCGTTCTCCGGTCCGGGGCCGGGCCCGCGCCCTGGTCCGGATCCGGCTCGCTCGTTCGAGGCTTCGGGATGAGCAGCAGGGCCGCCCACAGCAGGACGGCGGCCACGACGGCGTCGAGCCAGTAGTGGTTGGCGGTGCCGACTATCACGAGCAGGGTCAGCAGCGGGTGCAGCAGCCACAGGAAGCGCCACCGGGAGGAGGTGGCGGCGATCATGCCGAGCGCGAGCATCAGCGCCCAGCCGAAGTGCAGTGAGGGCATGGCGGCGAACTGGTTCGCCAGGGTGTCCTCGGCCGGTGCGGCCTTGTAGACGGTGGGCCCGTAGACCTGTGCGGTGTCGATGAGCCGCGCGGCGTCGAGCAGTCGCGGGGGCGCGAGCGGGAAGGCCAGGTGCAGGGCGAGGGCGGCTCCGGTGAGTCCGGCGAGTACGCGGCGCGTCCACAGGTAGTGGGCGGGGCGGCGGATGTAGAGCCAGATCAGGAAGAGTGCGGTCGCGGGGAAGTGGACGCCCGCGTAGTAGGTGTTCGCGGTGGTGACGAGGGCGTCCCCGTGCAGCAGCAGCCGCTGTATCGCGCCCTCGCCGGGCAGGTGCAGGAAGCGCTCGGCGTCCCATATCCGCGCCGCGTTGCGGAAGGCCTCCTCGGTGCGGTCGGTCGAGAGCAGCCGGCCCGCCTTGTAGACGGTGAAGAAGCCCGCGACGAGCAGCAGCTCGCGTATGAGGCGGCGGCGCGCGGCTCTCGGTCCGGCTGCCGGCCCGGCAGGTGTGGTGTGGGAGCTCATCCCCCGGTCTCTCTTCCTGTTTACGCGCACAGCGACACGCCAGTGTATCGATACATTGGCGTATCGATACGCTGGTGTACCGATACGGTCGCGTTCCCGTACACTTCCGTAGTGGAACCTGCCGCCGAGGCGCCCCCGAGGAGAGCCGCATCCATGACGTCGACACCGTCCCCCGCGCGCCGCTCCAAGATCACCCCGGAGCGTGAGCAGGAGTTCTACGACGCCGTGCTGGAGCAGCTGCGCGAGCACGGCTACGAGGCCCTGACCATGGAGGGCGTCGCCGCCCGGGCCAGCTGCGGCAAGTCGACGCTCTACCGGCAGTGGAAGACCAAGCCCCAGCTCGTCGCCGCCGCCCTGCGCGCGGGCCGCCGTGGCACTCTCGTCGCCGTGGACACCGGGTCACTGGCCGGCGATCTGCGCGAGGCGGCCCGGATCGCGGCCGGGACCTCAGGCAGGGACACCCGGCTGACGCAGGCTCTCGGGCACGCCGTGCTCAGTGACGAGGAACTCCAGGCCGCCCTGCGCGAGGCGCTGGTCGAGCCGGAGCTGGCCGCGTTCGCCGAGATGGTCGGACGGGCCGTGGCGCGCGGCGAGATCGCCGCGGACCATCCGGCCGTGGAGTTCCTGCCCGCCCAGCTGATGGGCGTGCTCCGGATCCGGCCGGTGCTGGAGGGGCGGTACGCGGACGCCGACTACCTGGTCCGGTTCGTCGACGCCGTGATGCTCCCGTCCCTGGGTCTCACGCCTTCCCGCCCCACCGGCCCCCCGGCCGACCGGGCCCCCTGAACCGGCGGGCCGCCGTCCTGATGACCTGACGGCGACCTGCCCGCGCTGCCTCGTGGGGACGGCGGCAGCGCGCCACCCGGACCGGGCGGCGACCACTCACCCCAGGAGTGGCCGCCGCCGGGTCCGCGCGGCTCCGCACCGGCCCGGACGGCCGGTCTCAGCGGAGCGCGCCCATGGTCCGGGCGAACGCCTCCGGGTCGGCTTCGAAGCCGTGCAGCCGCAGGTCGAAGGACCAGGGGCCGGACGCGTCGCGGGTGAACTCGGCGACGGTGGCCGCGGTGGCGGCGGTCACGGCCGCGAAGTCACCCTGGGCGAGGTCGGTGTGGCCCTCGCGGATCCGGAATCCGGCGCCGCCGATGTCGGCGAAGGTCTTCGTACGGCCCGCGACGCCGGCGTCGGTGTTCTGGATGACCACGCCGACCACCACCCGGCTCGACTCCGGCGCCATCCGGTCCAGCTCGATGGTCATCACCTCGTCGAAGCCGAAGCCCTGGCCGGTGTGACTGTCCCGGTTCAGGGTGACGGTTCCGTCGGGCGACCGGCTGCCGAAGTGCACGAGCTGGACGGGCGTCCCGTGGAGATCCGCGGCGCCGTAGACCGCGGCGACTATGTCGAGGTCGTTCGCGGGCGTGCCCGTCGCGCTGGGGTCCCACCGCAGCGCGAACTCCACCTTGGCCAGCCCCTTGCGTACACCGGTCACCGAACTCCCCCTTCGTTCACGGGCATTGCGCGTCCATGATCCCACGCGCCCCCGGCCCGGCCTGAACGATCGTGCGTTTCCGGCCATTCCGGCCGGTTCGGCCACCCGGCCCGGCGGGTGTGCGAGCCGTACCGGATCCGGGCAGCTCCGCCATACGGACAAAACCGATTTGCACCCCTTCGCGGAATACCGACGCATTCCCGTCCCGTCGCGCCGAACCCGTTCCCGCGCCCGCCCCCTTCCCCCAATCCGACCCGCGTCAACCGCACGATCTGCGGCTGACCGGATCGTTATCCTCAAGTTTTGCTCAAATCTAGTGACGGTAAGCCGTTCCGCTTCCTAGCTTCCTCGTACACGCGTCCCTACGTCCCCCATATGCGCGCGGTCAAACACGCCTCCGGCGATCCCGGTGGCGCGTCCCGCGTTCCCCCAGGAAAGAGTGCAGCATGAAGGTTCCCCAGGCCGGTGCGGTCGCCGCAGTGATCGCGATCGCCCTGACCGCCTCCGGGTGCGTCTTCGACGACGGGGACCAGGGGGGCGGGACCCTCGCCATCGGCATCAAGTTCGACCAGCCCGGCATAGGCATGCGGGAGACCGACGGCACCTTCACCGGATTCGACGTCGACGTCGCCACGTACGTGGCCAAGGAACTCGGCTACAAGTCGGACAAGATCGAATTCAAGCAGGTCTACAGCAACGACCGCGAGCTGCTGCTCCAGTACAACGAGGTCAAGTTCGTCGTCGCGAGCTATTCGATCAATGAGAAGCGCAAGGAGAAGGTTGACTTCGCCGGACCGTATTTCGTCGCGCACCAGGACCTGCTGACGCGCGCCGGCGACGGTTCGATCACCAAGGCCGAGGACCTCAATTCGAAGAGCCTGTGCTCGGTCTCCGGCTCCACCTCGGCCGAGAACCTCCGCAAGAACCTCGCACCCAAGGCGGGCCTGCTGGAGATGGCCGGCTACGCGGACTGCGTCGTCGCGCTCCAGGAGAGCCGGGTCGACGCCATGACCACCGACAACTCCATCCTGGCCGGGTACGCCGCCCGGAAGGGCAACGAGAACAAGTTCAAGCTGCTCGGCCAGAACCTGAGCAACGAGAACTACGGCATCGGCGTCAAGAAGGGCAACAAGGAGCTCCAGCGCAAGATCAACGACGCGCTGAAGAAGATGGTCGCGGACGGCTCCTGGGAGACGGCCGTGAAGAAGAACTTCGGCGAGAACTACAGGTACGAGCCGGCCCCGGCGATCACCCCCGTGAGCTGACCTCCGTCGCGGCGGCGGCCGCGCCCGGCCCTCGGGCGGCCGCGCCCGGCCCCTGATGGGCGGCGCGCTCCCGTCCGGCTCGAAAGCGCCGCCCGCCGGCACGACCCGACGGCCGTGACCCCTCGCACGGGGGTCACGGCCGCCTGTGTGATCCGTGATCGGTGATCCGTGATCCCGCTCAGGCCACCGGGGCCTTGCCGCGCAGCACCGTCAGGAACTCCCGCATCCAGCGCGAGTGGTCCGGCCAGGCCCGGGCCGAGACCAGGGTGCCGTCGACCACGGTCTCGGAGTCCTCGAACTCGGCCCCGGCCGCCTTCATGTCCAGCTCCAGCGCCGGGTACGCGGTCACCCGGCGGCCGGCCAGGCCCCCGGCCGCGGCCGTGATGAGCGGGCCGTGGCAGATCTGGGCGATCGGCTTGTCGGATTCCGCGAAGGCGGCCAGGATCCGGCGTACTTCGGGGTCGTTGCGCAGGTATTCCGGCGCCCGGCCGCCCGGGACGACCAGGGCCGCGTAGTCCTCGGTGACGACGTCCGCGAAGGCCAGGTCGGCGGGCCAGGTGTAGCCGGGCTTCTCGGTGTAGGTGTCGAAGCCCTCCTCGAAGTCATGGACCACGAACCGCAGTTTCTTCACCTGCGGCGCCGCGATGTGGACCTCGTACCCCTCCTCGCGCAGGCGCTGGTACGGATACAGGACCTCCAGCGACTCGGCCGCGTCGCCGGTCACGATGAGGATCTTCACTGCCATGGGCTGCTCCCGATAGGGCTGGTCATGGTCGCTCCGGCCCCGCCGGGGGCCACCGCTACCCTGCCCGCCGCGCGCGACCGGCACACACGAAGATCCCCCACTCCCGACACGTGGTTTTCACCTGTTCGGCACATGACAATGTGACCCTCGCTCTGCCACTGACACTCCGCCAATTCCCCGGGCGGGGACGGTGCGTATGGAGAGGTACCCCCCACCCGATGAGAATCTCGCGCCTGACCCCCTGGGCGGCCGGCCTCGCCGCCGCCCTGTTCGCCGTACCGGCGGCCGCGGCCGCCGGCCAGCAGCGCCCGACCGCCACGGAGAACCCGGCGGCCGCCGCCGCGGACCCGTATGCGGACTACTACGCGAGCGCCCAGGGCAAGACCGGGCCCGCGCTGAAGACCGCCCTGCACAACATCATCAAGAACCAGTCCAAGGTGACCTACGAGGGCGTGTGGAACGCCCTGAAGGTGACCGACCAGGACCCGGCGAACCCCAGCAACGTCATCCTGGTCTACTCCGGCCGCTCCCAGTCCAAGGCGACGAACGGCGGCGGGGCCAACGACTGGAACCGCGAGCACGTCTGGGCCAAGAGCCACGGCGACTTCGGCACCGCCACCGGCCCCGGCACCGACCTGCACCACCTGCGCCCGGAGGACGTCACCGTCAACAGCACCCGCGGCAACAAGGACTTCGACAAGGGCGGCAGCCCGGTCGGCGAGGCACCGGGCAGCCTGACCGACGCCGACTCCTTCGAGCCGCGTGACGCCGTCAAGGGCGACGTGGCGCGGATGCTGCTGTACATGGCCGTCCGCTACGACGGTGGTGACGGCTTCGCGGACCTGGAGCTGAACGACAAGGTCAACAATGGTTCCGCGCCTCTCTTCGGCCGGATCAGCCTGCTGAAGCAGTGGAACCAGATGGACCCGCCGGACGCCTTCGAGCAGCGCCGGAACCAGGTCATATTCGACCAGTTCCAGCACAACCGCAACCCGTTCATCGACCACCCGGAGTGGGTCAACTCCATCTGGTGACCGGGGCCCGCAGTCGCGGCGTCCTCCGGGGGTTGGGCGGCGTCAGGCAGGGTATTCCCTGGCCAGAGGCTGCGACCCGCGCCCGACGGCAGCAGCCGGCGGAGGTACGTCGTGATGGACGGAGCCGGACTCTCCGATCGCGAGCAGCGCGCCCTCTCCGCGATCGAGGCCGAACTCAAGGGTGACCGTTCCCTCGACCGGATCCTGCGGTCCACGTCGCACCGGCGTCACCGCACCGTGGCCGCCTGGCTGCTCGGTGTGGTGGCGGCGGTGCTGTTCGTGGCGGCCTCGGTCACCGTCTCCCGGCTCCTGATCTGGGTTTTCGCCGCCGTCTGGACGTCGGCGGTGATCCTGGCGCTGCCGCTGGTCGGCCAGTGGCTCCAGCGCCGCCGGCAGCGCGTCGACCGTACGGGGCGGCCGTAGACACAGCCCCGCGGAGAGCGGGGGAACGCGCAGCCCGAGGAGCCGGTCAGAGCCGGTCAGAGCCGGTCGGCGAGGGCCTTGAAGTCGGTCCAGGGCAGCTGGGGGGTGCGCGCGTCCCACACCTTCTGGGAGAGCGCGGCCAGCGGAGCCTGGATGCCCGCGGCCACCTGCGCCTGGGTCTGGGCGCCGGCCAGGTCGCTCCAGATGGCGAGGCGCCCGCCCAGGATCTGCGGCCCGTACGAGGCCGGGACGGGGGTCGTGCCGCGCAGGACGAGCGGGGTCCACTGTTCGTAGATCCGCTTCCCGGTGGGGTACGTGAACTGGTTGGGCTCCCCCAGCACGTAGTAGAGGAACTCGTCGTTGAGGTTGACCAGCTTGCGGCCCTCGCGCAGGTACTCCAGCGGCGGCCGGGCGCCGTTCTCCTTGCCGGTCCAGTACTCGACCTGGATGTCCTTGGCGGCGCTCGTCACCCCGCCCGCGAAGAACCCGTCGTTCCACGCCTTGAGCGCCTTCCCCGACGGCCGGACCACGTCGGCGCGGTCGTTCAGCCAGCCCGTCGCCAGGTCCTGGACCCGCGCCGAGGGCCCGTACCGCTGCTGGGCGGCACGGGCGAGCTGGGGGAAGGAGGCCTGCGGGTCCCGGTAGACCAGCGCCTGGTACTCGTCGGCGCCCAGGTGCCAGGCCCCGCCGGGGAAGAGCGGAATGTACTCGCGCAGCAGATCGTCCACGAGCTTGGCCGACGCCGGGTTCGATATGTCCACGGCCCCCTTGACCGCCCGCCCCTGCGTGTCGCGCAGCTGCAGGTCGGGATGGGCGCGCAGGACCGCGCCGAGGTGGCCGGGCGAGTCGATCTCGGGAACCACCGTGATGTGCAGCCGGGCGGCGAGCGCGTTGATCCCGCGTACCTGGGCCTTGGTGAGGTGCGGGGTGGAGACGATCTCGGGGTGCGTGTCGGACTGGATGCGGAAGGCCTGGTCGTCGGAGAAGTGCAGGCCGAGCTGGTTGAGCTTGAGGTCGGCCATCTCGCGCAGCCGGTCCTCGATCCAGTCCGGGGAGAAGTGCTTGCGGGCTATGTCGAGGTTGAGGCCGCGCTGCGGCTTGGCGGGGGCGTCGCGCACGGTGCCCTCGGGCGCCGAACCGGCGCTCTTGACGGCCTGCTTGAGGGTGCGGGTGCCGTAGAAGACCCCGGCCTGGTCGGGGCCGTTGATCCGGACGCGGCCGTCCTTGACGTCGAGGGTGTACGACTCGGGCCCTCCCGCGGCCCCCGCGTCCAGGGACAGCTCCACGTCCCCGGCGCGCGGCGCCGCCGACTCCCCGTATCCGATGCGCAGTTCACCGGCGAGCAGCTTGGCCTCGTCGGCGAGCGCGGCGGTGTCGTCCGGGGCGACGACCACGCGGGCGTCGGGGGTGGGCTTCCAGCCGGGGCCGCGGGCGGGTACGTGCTCGCGTACCGCCGGGATGGTGCGCGGGGCGGTGGACAGGGGGTAGGAGGGGGTCGGCGTGGGGGTGGGGGTGGGGGCGGCTTCGGCCGGGCGCGCCGCCGTCGTGGAGGAGGAGGCGGTGGAGGAGTCGGCGGGGCCGCGGGCGCGCGCCTCGTCCGAGGCGGCCGTGCAGCCCGGGAGGGCAAGGGTGACCAGCGCGGCGACCGTTGCCGTCGCGATGGTGCGGATCCTCTTGTGCCGTCTCGGTCTGCTCATCATGTGCCCGTGTCCCCCGTACCAACGTGGCACGGGGGACACGGGCGCGCGACCCGGCGGTCTCAGACGAGGGCGTCCCGCGCGGCGGCGGCGAAGCCGTGGTCCTGCCCGGGGGCGCCGCCGCCGACGCCGATGGCGCCGATGAGGCGGCCGTCGCGGTGGACGGGCAGCCCGCCCGCGATGAACAGCAGGGGCCGGTCGAGGGCCGTGGGCAGGGTGTGGAACGGACCGCCGGGCCGGACGGCCTCGACCAGCTCGGCGGTGGGCGCGTTCAGCTGCAGCGCGGTGTAGGCCTTGCGGGTGCTGGTTTCGCCGGAGATCAGTACGGCGCGGTCGTCGCGGCGGAAGGCGAGCAGGTGGCCGCCGGCGTCGAGGACGGTGACGCTGACCGTGACCCCGGCCGCTTGGGCGGCGGCCTGGGCGGTGGCGACGAGCAGTTCGGCGTCCTCGGTGGTCAGGGGGGCGACGGCGGTGCGGGTGGGGGTGGAGGCGGGGGTGGACATGCGGTGTTTCTCCTTGCGGGGGTGGTGCGTACGCAGGGGGGTGCGTGCGTACGGGGGACGGGGGTGGCTCAGCGGTGGGCGGGGACGGCCACGGTGGCTTCGGGCGCCTCGGCCGCCACGGGTGCGCCGGCCGCCACGGCCGTGCCCCGGTCGGCGCGGGCCGCGCGCCGCGTCGTACGGCGTTCCAGCGCGCCGGAGACGAGGGCGAGCACCAGGGCGGAGGCGGCCAGCGCCGCGCCGACCCAGTTGGGGGCGGTCCAGCCGAATCCGGCGGCGATCACCAGCCCGCCGAGCCAGGCGGCGAGGGCGTTGCCGAGGTTGAAGGCGCCGATGTTGACGGCCGAGGCCAGGGTGGGCGCCCCTGCGGCCTGGTCCAGGACGCGCTTCTGGAGCGGCGGCACGGTGGCGAAACCGAGGGCGCCGATCAGTACGAGGGTGACGGCCGCGCCGGCCTTGGTGTGGGCGGTGAGGGTGAAGACGGCGAGGGTGACGGCCAGGGCGCCCAGGGCCACGTACAGCATCGGCATCAGCGCGCGGTCGGCGTAGCGGCCGCCGATGAGGTTGCCGGCGACCATGCCCAGGCCGAAGAGGACGAGGAGCCAGGTGACGGAGGAGTCGGCGAATCCGGCGACGCCGGTCATCATCGGCGTGATGTAGGTGATCGCGGCGAAGACGCCGCCGAAGCCGAGGACGGTCATCGCCATCGCGAGCAGTACCTGGACGTTGCGGAAGGCGGCGAGCTCGCGGCGGATCCGTACCCCGCCCTCGGGCCGGGGCAGCTCGGGTACCAGCCGGGCGATGCCGAGCAGGCCGGCGACGCCGAGCGCGGCGACGATCAGGAAGGTGACGCGCCAGCCGAGGGTCTGCCCGACGAACGTGCCGAGGGGGACGCCGACGACGTTGGCGACCGTCAGTCCGGTGAACATCATGGCGATCGCGCCGGCCTTCTTCTCGGGGGCGACGAGTTCGGCGGCGACGACCGCGCCGATGCCGAAGAAGGCGCCGTGGGCGAGTGAGGCGACGACACGGCCGGCGAGCATGACGCCGAAGGCGGGGGCGAGGGCGGAGAGCACGTTGCCCGCGATGAAAAGGCCCATGAGCAGCATCAGCATGCGCTTGCGGGGAATGCGGGTGCCGAGCACGGTCATGAGGGGCGCGCCGAGGACGACGCCGAGGGCGTAGCCGGTGACCAGGAAGCCGGCGGTCGGGATCGAGACCCCGTACGTACCGGCGACCTCGGGGAGCAGGCCCATGATCACGAATTCGGTGGTGCCGATCCCGAAGGCCCCGACGGCGAGGGCGAGGAGTGCGAGAGGCATGGGGGGAGGTGTCCTTCAGGGGAGGGGGTGGTGCGGGGTGCGCGGGGCGACACGACGGCGCGATCGCGATCGAGAGCCGTCAAGGGCGATCGGGGTGATCGGGGGCAATTGGTTGCGATCGCCGCTTGCATGCGTCCACATTAATTGCAGACGCGGGATATTTGCAAGCGCGGGCTATTGCGCATGTGGACTATCCTGGTGGTCACACACACATCCCGGCCCGGGACGCCGGGACGCTTCGACGGAGGAGCCCATGACGGCCACGGACAGCGCGCTCACCGCCCTCTCCCAGGGCTGGTGCGCCCTCTCCCTCCTGCACGGGCGGATCGAGGCGCACATCGAACGGGCCCTGCAGGCCGGCCACGGCCTCAGCGTGCGCGAGTACGCGCTGCTCGACGTCCTCAGCCGCCAGCACAACGGCCCGGGCGGGCACCTGCGGATGCACCAGGTCGCCGACTCGGTGGTGCTCAGCCAGAGCGCGACGACCCGGCTGGTGAGCAGGCTGGAGGACCGCGGCCTGCTGAACCGCTACATCTGCGACACCGACCGGCGGGGCATCTACACCAACGTCAGCGAGGCGGGCCTGACCCTCCTGGCCGCGGCCCGCCCCACCAATGACACCGCCCTGCGCGAGGCCCTGGACGAGGCCTCGCGCACACCTGAACTCGCCCCGCTGGTCACGGCGGTGGAGAACCTCCGGGGCTGACCCAGCGGCCCCGCTAGGTCCTGCTCGGCGACGGCGAGGACGTGACGATGCCTCCCCGCGCGCCGGACGGGCTCGCCGACGGGGGCTGCGACCCCGATGCCCTGGGTGAGACCGGGACCGAGGGGCTCACCGACCCGGTGGGGGGCGAGGACACGGACGGGGTCGGGCGCCCGGATCCGGAGGGCCGCGGGCCGGGTGACGTCGGGTCCTGCGGGGACGGGCCGGGGGTCGTGATCCGCGGCGGGGTGGCCGGCAGACCCGGGCCGGGCGACGGATCCGGGGCGAGCAGCAGGTAGCCGATCCCGGCGGCCGCCGCGGCCGCCGCCAGGCCCGCCAGCGGCAGCGCGAACCGCCGCAGCCCGGCCATCGGCAGCCGTCCCAGGTGCGCCCCCGGCGGCTCCGCGGGCCGCAGCCGGCGGACGTCGATGCTGTCCGCACGCGCGTCGAGGGCCTGCCGCAGCCGGCGCTCGACGGGCCGCTCGGTGAGGCGTTCGCCGTCACGCGTCATATCCGTCCCTCCAGAATCCGTTCCAGGGCGTCCAGACCGCGGCTCGCGTTGGACTTCACCGCTCCCCGGCTGATCCCGAGGGTGGCCGCGATCTCCGCCTCGCTGAGATCGGCCCAGTACCGCAGCACCAGCACCTGGCGGCGGCGCGGCGTGAGCCGTCCCAGCGCGGCGAGCACCTCGCGGTGTGCCTCGTCCAGGACCACGTGGTCCTCGGCGGACGGTATGTCGGCCGCCGCCGGCGGGGTCCAGGCCCGGACGGTGCGCCGGCGGCGCAGCACCGAGCGGGAGGTGTTGACCACCGCGGTGCGCAGGTAGCCCAGCGCGTTGTCGACCTCGGTGATCTGCTCCCCGTGCCGCCGGTAGAGGGCGGTGAACGCGTCCTGGACCACGTCCTCGGCGGTGGCCAGGTCGTCGACGAGCAGCACCGCGAGCCGGACCATCCGCAGCCGGTGCGCGTGGTAGAGCTCGGTGACGGTGGGCGGCCGCTGGTCACCGTGGGCCGTGTGGTCGTACGTGGACGAGGAGCCGTACGAGGACCCGTACGAGGAGCCGTACGACCGCGGGGAGACCGGCGGGGCGGAACGCTCCCCGCGCAGCAACGACCAAAGGCCCCGCCACGCCCGGCCGAAGCCGGGCGTGAGGGGGCCGACGGGTGATGCGAGTCGGAGCACGGGATTCCTCAGCTGTTCGCGCGGCGCCGTACGGCGTACAGGGCTCCCGCGCCGGCGAGGACGAGACCCGTGGCCCCCGCCCCCATGGCGATGGTCGTCGCCGAGGAGCCAGTATGCGCGAGCTCCGCCGCGCCGGGCGCGGCGGCGGGCTCGGAGGGCGACGCACTGGGCCTGGCGCTCGAACCCGGGGCCGGTGCGACGACGCCGGGGGCCGCGCTCGGGGACGCGCTCGGGGACGCGCTGGGGGCCGCGCTCGGCGGGGTGCTCACCGACGGGGAGGGCTTGGGCCCGCCCGCCGTGGGCGAGGCGCCGGCGGGCACGCTGACCGACGGGGAGGGCGTGGCCGAGCTGCCGCCCGCGGCGAAGGCGGGACCGGCGAGGGCGACGGCCACTCCGGCGGCGGCAGCGGTGACGGCCGTCCGGCGGAAGGCCAGGGGGACACGCTTCAGGTTCTTCACGGTGGTTCTCCACGGTCGGGTCGAGGACACGGGACTGCGCCCTTCACCCCCGCACGACGCGCGACCCCCCGGGAGGTTGCCGCCGTTCCGGAAAAACTTTCCGGCCGGTTTCCGGAGGCCCGCCGACGACCCGCCCCAGGGCCGTGGCCAGGGTGGCGATGCCCTCTTCGATCTCTCCGGCCGAGCCGGCGGCGTAGCCGAGGATCAGGCCCGGTGGGCCGGGCCTGACCCGGTGCCAGGACAGCGGGTGGGTCTTGACCCCCAGGGCCAGGGCCGCCGAGGCCAGGGCCGTGTCGTCGAAGCCGGCGCCGTCGAAGGTGACCATCAGGTGCAGCCCGGCCGCCGCGCCGTGCACCCGGGCGCCGGGCATCAGCTCGGCGACGGCCCGGAGCATGGCGTCGCGGCGGCGGCGGTGGCGGCGCCGGACGTGGCGCAGGTGCCGTTCCAGCTCGCCCGAGTCCATCAGCCGGGCGAGGACCAGCTGGGCGAGGACCGGATTGCCGAGGTCGGCGTAGCGCTTGGCGGCGGTCACGGCGTCGCGCAGGCGCGGCGGGACCAGCAGCCAGCCCAGGCGCAGGGCGGGGGCGAGGAGCTTGGACACGCTGCCCGCGTAGCAGACCGCCTCGGGCAGCAGGGCGCGCAGGGCGGGGACGGGGGCCCGGTCGTAGCGGTGCTCGGCGTCGTAGTCGTCCTCGATGACCAGTCCCCCGGCGGCCGCCCAGCCCAGCAGGTCGCGGCGGCGCTCGCCGTCGAGGACCACCCCGGTCGGGAACTGGTGCGCCGGGGTGAGCAGGACGGCACCGGCCCCGCTCGCCCGCAGTGCGGCCACGTCCAGCCCGGCCTCGTCCACCCGTACGGGGACCGGCTCCAGCCGCCCGTACTCCAACTGCTGCCGGGCGCCCAGCGAGCCCGGGGCCTCCACCGCGATCCGGTGGACGCCTTCCTCCCGCAGGACGTGCGCCAGCAGCGCCAGCGCCTGGGCGACGCCCGCGACGACGACCACCTCGTCGGGGTCGGCCCGGATCCCCCGGTTCCGGGCCAGCCAGCCGACGACCGCCTCGCGCAGTGCGGGCGCGCCCTGGGGGTTCCCGTAGCCGAAGTCGGCCGGGGTGAGCGAGGCGAGGACCCGGCGCTCGGCCTGCAGCCAGGCCGTACGCGGGAACGCGGTGAGGTCGGGCACCCCGGGCGAGAGGTCGATCCGGCACGGTACGGCGCGCAGGGCGTCCACGAGCCCGCCGCGCTCCGGTGGGCGGGAGGCGGTGGCCACCGGTGGTGGGGCGGCGACGACCACGGTGCCGCCCCGGCCCCGGCCGCTGACCTGGCCGGTCTCGGCGAGGCGCTGGTAGGCCTCGGTGACGAGCCCCCGGGAGACGCGGAGTTCGGCGGCGAGGACACGGCTGGCCGGGAGCCGGCTGCCGACCGGGAGGGTGCCGTCGGCGATGGCTGCGCGGAGCCGGCCCGCCAGCCATTCGGTGCGGCCGCCCGGTGGGGCCTGGCCGACGTCGAGCTGGAGGAAGTCCGAGCCGCTCCGGCTTTTGGACCCCTCGATGGCGCCTTCATTGGACCTGCTCATGGGGCCATTGTGGAGCCACGCTGGCTTCCATGCAGACACAGCCCGCCTCCGCCCCCACGCCCGCCTCCGCCTCCGCCCCCACGCCCGCCTCGACCGCCACGTCCGCCTCCGCCTCTCCCGCCGGCTCCGCCTCTCCCGCCGCCTCCACCGCGTTCCGTGACCTGGTTCCGGGGATCGCGGGGATGGCGCTGGTCGGCAGCAGCGTCACGGTCTCGCGGGCGCTCGTCGACGCCCCGCTGTTCGCCACCCAGGCCGTCCGGTACGCGGCCGCCGCGCTGCTGCTGTTCGGTCTGGCCCGGGCCGCCCGGGTGACGATCCACCGGCCGCGGGGCCGGGAGTGGCTGTGGCTTTCCGGGATCGCGGCGACCGGGCTGGTGCTGTTCAACGTGGCCGTGGTCCGCGGGGTGGCGCACGCCGAACCGGCCGTCATCGCCGTCGCGGTGGCCTCCGTGCCAATCCTGCTGGGTCTGCTCGGTCCTTTCCTCGAAGGGCGGCGGCCCAGCCGTCGGGTGCTGCTGGCGGCTCCGGTGGTGGTGGCCGGGGCGGTACTGGTCGAGGGGACGGGCCGGACGGACGCCGCGGGGGTGGCCTGGGCGGCCCTCGCGCTGGGCTGCGAGGCCGCCTTCACCCTGCTCGCGGTGCCGGTGCTGCGCCGGCACGGGGCGTGGGGGGTGTCCGTGCACGCGGTGTGGCTGGGTGCGCTGATGCTGGCGGGGCTCGCGGTCGCCTTCGAGAGTCCGGCGGAGCTGTCGTCGCTGGGGCGGGCCCAGTGGGCGGCCGCCGGCTACCTCGCCGTCATGGTGACGGCGGTGGCCTTCCTGCTCTGGTACCGCACGGTGGCCGCCGTGGGCGCCGGCCGCGCCGGCCTGCTGGCCGGGATCGCGCCCCTGGCCGCGGCCGGTGCGGGGGTCCTCACGGGCAGCGGGGTCCCGGGCCCGGCGGTGTGGCTGGGCCTGCTGGTGGTGATCGCGGGGCTGGCCGCGGGCCTGCGTCCGGACCGTGCCCCGCGGGAGGGCGCACGTCCTACTCTGCCGGCGTGAAGTCTGCGGTCAGCCGCTCCAGCTCGCGTACCGCGGCGTGGACGTCGTAGGTCCGCAGGACGGGCTTGCGCAACAGGTCCTGCGGCCAGACGTCCCAGACCCAGTACTCCGGTCTGCGGTCCGGGACCTTGAAGTCGTCGTAGCAGTACAGGATGCAGGGGCCCAGGTTGTCGGCGGTCGCGAAGTCGGAGCTCGTCGCGAGGCGCAGGGAGTTGTGGCTGGAGAAGGGGAAGAAGCGCGCGAGCGCACTGGCTCGTGCCGTGCGCCACAGCAGCTCCTCGACGGGAGGAACCCAGGAGTTGATGGACCGGCCTCGGCTGTCGGCTTCCGAGGCGTGCCGGACGCGTGCCTCCCACTCTAGGTCCGTCTCCGTCATCAGCCCAGTGTGACCACCCGTCCGTGAAGAGGGAACCCGTCCACGGCCCGCGCTGAACGGCCGTCGCTCGCCCGGGGCAGCGGCACTCTCACCGGCCGGATCCGACAACCCCCTCAGACCCTCAGACGCTCCGGCGCGCGTAGCAGAAGAGGTGCTCCTCGGGGCCCGCCCGGTCGTCGGCGGGCTGGAAGTGCGCGGTGTGGTGGTGCAGCACCTCCAGGCCCAGGCCGGCGAGCCTGGCCAGGTGGTCCGCCGTGGAGAGGCTGCTGACGGTGACCTCGTGGCCCATCCACTCGATGTCCAGGCCCCGGATGTCCCCCGGCACCGTGGCCATCACGAAGTACCCGCCCGGCGCCACCCAGGACGCCATGCGGTCCAGTGCCTCCGCGACCTCCGGCTGGTCCATCACCAGCAGCGGGAAGAAGGAGCACACCGCGTCGAAGCCGGCCCGCTCGGGCGTGTAGGTCCGTACGTCGGCCTGCTCGAAGCGGGCCTGCGGGACCCTGGCGCGGGCCAGTTCGACCATGGCCGCCGAGACGTCGATGCCGGTGACGGCGCAGCCGGCCCGGACCAGAGTCTCGGCGGTGGGCCGTCCGGTGCCGCTGCCCACGTCCAACACCCTTGCTCCGGCGGGCAGTCGGCCGGTGAGCCAGTCCAGGGCCGCCAGTTGGCCGGGAACCCGCCCGAACACCTCCTCGTAGCGCTCCCCCAGATCGTCGAACACCTCTGCCGCCGACTTGCGTTGACTCATCGGGCCGCCCCTTCGCCTCCGGAGCACCACCGTACCGCCGTGGTGCCGTGGTGCCGTGGTGCCGTGGCAGGCGACGCCCCCCGTTAGGATCTGAGGTCAGTGATCATCAAGGGGGAGCCCATGTCCAACACCGACGACGCCGTACTGAGACCGCTCGGTCCGGAGGATCCGCAGGAGATAGCCGGCTACCGGCTGCTCGCGAGGATCGGCGAAGGCGGTATGGGTTCCGTCTACCTCTCGCGGACCCGCGGGAACCAGCCGGTCGCCCTGAAGGTCATCCGCCGCGAGTTCGCCCAGGAGCAGGACTTCCGGGTCCGCTTCGAACGCGAGGTACAGGCGGCCCGCCGCGTGCAGGGGTACCACATCGTGCCGGTGCTCGACCACGACACCAGTGGTGAACAGCCGTGGCTGGCCACCGCGTTCGTGCCGGGTCTGGCGCTCGACGACGCCCTCGCGACGCACGGTCCGCTGCCGCTTCCCGCGGTGTTCCAGCTGATCGGCTGCACGGCCCAGGCCCTGCACTCCATCCACGCCGCCTCGGTGGTGCACCGCGACCTCAAGCCGAGCAACATCCTGCTCGGTTCGAACGGCCCGTGGGTGATCGACTTCGGTATCGCGCGGGCCACCGACACCACCCAGCTGACGCGCAGCGGCGGGTTCATCGGGACGCCGCAGTACATGTCGCCCGAGCACGCGCTCGGCCGGACGGTCACCGCGGCGACCGATGTCTTCGCGCTGGGTCTGATCGCGGCGGTCGTGGCCACCGGCCGCCACCCGTACGGCGACGGCGGGGGCCTCTCGATCGCCGCCGCGATAGCCAACACCCCCCAGCAGGCGCCGGACCTGAGCGGCTATCCGGAGCCGCTGCGCCAGCTGCTGGAGCGCTGCCTGCACTCCGATGCCGACCAGCGGCCCAGCCCGGCCGAGCTCGCCGAGTGGTGCGGCCGGGCTGCGGGCCGGGAACTGCGTGACTTCGACGGCTGGCTGCCCGCGCCGCTGGCCGCGGAGATCGCCCGGCGCGAGCGGTCGGCGCAGGCCCAGGCCCAGGCGCCGGTCCCGTCCCCGACGTACGTCCCGGCACCTGCGCACGCCCCGGCCCCGCCCGCCTACGCGCCCACGCAGGCGTCCGGGCCGGTCCCCCCGGCGTACGCGCCGACCCAGGGCCCGGGCCACGCGGGCGGCCCGCACCCGCCGCTGTACGGCGCGCCCACCGCCGCACCCGCCTACGCCGCCCCGGCCTACGGCGCACCGGCCGGACCGGCCGCATCCGCACCCGTGGCGCGCCGCAGCCGTGTGCCGCTGGTCGTCGGCGCGGGTGTCCTGGCCGTCGCCCTCGCCGCGGGCGGCACCTGGTACCTCACGCGCGAGGACGACAGCGGCGCGAAGCAGACCGCGGGCGACGGCAAGGAGAAGACGGCGGACGCCCCGAAGGACGCGGCGCCCGCGGCGCAGTCCGGCGGCTCGACACCCTCCGCCTCGTCCTCGGCCTCCGCCTCGCCCTCCGGGCGCACCTACACCGCGGTGTTCAAGGACAAGCCGTTGAAGCTCCTGGCGCCCAGGGAGTTCGGCAAGTACAACGACGTCGACCTCGACTTCCCCAAGGTGGCCACGACCGGCGAGATCAGCTCGTCGGACCAGGAGCTGACGATGGGATACGACGGGATCCGGACCTCGACCTCCTTCGGCAAGAGCAAGGGTCCCACCCCCGAACAGTGCGAGACCGGGGCCGCCACCGACCCCATCCCCAACCAGCTGCGGGAGGCGGACGTCACCGGCGCGGACAGCACCATCGTCCAGGGCGACCTGCTGTGCACCGTCACGTCCAAGGGCAATCTGGCCATGGTGAAGATCGTCAGCCTCGAACCCTCGACCGACAAGAACCACATGGTCCCGACCTACCTCACCGAAGTGACCCTCTGGAAGCGGTAGGCCCGGCCGCGGGCGGGGCGTGAGCCCGACGGGCCGGACCGGCTCATCTGCGGCGGCGTTCCCCTCACACGGAACGTTCCATGCAGACCAGCCGGTCCCGCTCGTCCCACGACCCGGTGACGGTGAATCCGAGCCGTTCGTACAGCGCGATCGCGCCTGCCCGCCACTGCCACACCGAGAGCCGGACGGCGCCGAGGCCGCTGTCCTCGGCGTGCGTCAGCGCGGCGCCGACGAGACGGCGCGCGATGCCCAGCCCGCGGAACTCGGGAACCGTCCAGAGCCTCTTGACCTCGGACCGCCCGTCCACGGGGGCGGCCACCACCAGGCAGCCCACCGCGGTGTCCCCGATCGATGCCAGCAGCACGGCGTCGCGGGCGAAGGCCAGCTGCGGATCCGCGATCTCCGCGCGGTAGCGGTCGGGCAGTGCGTCCACGCCGGCGACGGCCTCACCCTTCTCCTCCTGCGTCCGCAGATGGTAGGCGGTCAGCAGCCCGGCCAACCCGTCCTGGGCACAAAGGTCACGACCCGGCCGGCGGACGATGACAACCTCACGTGGTTCGCTCACGCAGGGAGCATCGCATCCCGGTGCGCACCCTCGGGGGCCGGGGGCGGGGGGCCGGGGGAGGGGTCAGGTGGAGGCGGGGACGAGGACGACGGCCGTTCCGTACGCGCACACCTCGGTCCCGACGTCCTGGGCGTCGGTGACGTCGAAGCGCATCATCAGCACGGCGTTGCCGCCGCGGGCCTTCGCCTGCTCGATGAGCCGGTCCATGGCCTGGTTCCGGGTCTCCACCAGGGTCTTGGTGAGGCCCTTCAGTTCACCGCCGATCATCGACTTCAGGCCCGCGCCGATCTGGCTGCCCAGGTGGCGCGAGCGGACGGTGAGGCCGAAGACCTCGCCGATGACGCGCTCGACCCGGTAGCCGGGGACGTCGTTGGTCGTCACGACGAGTACGCCGCTCTCGTGTGCGCCGGCGCCGCCGCCGTAGTCATCGATACCCATGGCACCCACTCTCGCCCGGGCCGCCACCGCCCGCACCCCGGGGCGGGCACAGCCACGCACTCCGATGGGGCGAATTGGTCATATCGGGTTAAAAGACGGTGAGCCACCGGGGCTACGCGCCCCGCCCTCGTCATAGTCGTCCCTGGCGACCGCCTGGTTGCCGCCCCGTGCCGCGCGTCGCGGCCGGGTGGATGTCTTCGTAGAGGAGCCGGCTCATGCTGAAGCCCACCAGAACCACCCTCGCTCTCGTCACCGGCAGCCTGGTTCTCGGTCTGGTCGGAGCGGGCGCCGCCGTCGCCGACGACGGTCCGGAGAACCAGCCGCCGCGGGAGATCGTCGTCGGAGGGGGGTCCGCGTACGTCATCGGAAAGGTCGTGTCGAAGGGCCCGCTGACGGTCCGCAGCAAGCCGAGCACCCACGCGCAGTCCCTCGGCCACGTGTACCCGAACAGCAAGGTCGAGATCGAGTGCAAGAAGTACGGTGACAAGGTCGACGGCAACCGCATCTGGTACCGCCTGGCCGACAAGAACAACAACTGGGAGCACGACGCCCAGGCGCCCAAGCGCGCCTACGACAAGGAGCGCTGGGTCTCCGCCCGCTACGTCAAGAACCTCTCCGAGGTGAAGTACTGCCGCTGACCCGGTCCCGGCCGGCCGATAGCCGGGCAGGCAGGTAGGCAGGCAGGCAGGTCAGCCGTCAGTCCACCGGACGTACGGCACGCGGCCCCACGCACTCCACGCCGTACGCCCGGACCCGTTCCCGCAGTTCGCGGTCGGCCGTGACCACGACACAGCCACGCGCTGCATACGCGGCGGCCAGCTCCACGATCCGGTCGTCACCGCTCCCGGGCGCCGAGTCCACCCGTACGCCGGGAACGGACTCGACGCCCCGGGCGGCGCCTTCGACGACGAGGACGATCTCCTCGTCCCCGCCCCGGCCGGCCAGCAGGTCGCGCAGCCGGACGGCCGCGCCCCGCCGGTCCCGCCACCAGCCGTCCGGCACCGAGCCGACGACGTTCGCACCGTCCACGATCAGCACGCTCCGCACGGCGTCCACGGCGGCCGGGCCCTCAGAAGTCGCCGTAGTTGACCTGCCAGGTGGGCAGGCCCATCCGGCGCCAGATCGCGACCACCCGGTCCCGGTCGTCGAGCGAGACCCGTACCGCGTACCGGTGGCGCACATGCCTGTCGAACAGCTCCGCCTTCACCACGTCGTCGCGGCGCGTGTCGCCCGCCGCGCGCATCCACAGCTCGTCGTACGGCACCTCGTGGCGCCGCAGCCAGGACTCCGTCTGCGGACGGTGCTCCTCGCCGCGCCCCGACAGGAGCACGACCACGTCGCCGTCGGCGCGCCGGAAGGCGTCGAGCGCGTGCCGCACCGGCTCGTTGAGCAGGTCGAGCTCGCAGCGCGAGAAGTCGTAGGGGCCCCGGTCGCCGGTCAGCGCCAGCGTGCCGTCGATGTCGCACATCACCGCCGCCGGCAGGGCCGGGTCGGGGACGTACTCCGTCACGGGCGGAGCGGCCACCCCGCTCGCCCCGCCGTTCATCCACTCCGACGTCAGCCGCCAGCCTCCCCGCCGGGCCTTCTCGTGCTTCTCGGCCAGGATGCGGATGATCTCCTCGCCGACCTGGCGCTCGCGCGCGGCGTCCCGGCGCAGGCACTCCTCCAGCGGGACGTCGGTGAAGTCGTGCACGACGAAGGTCGCGAGACCGCCGACCGCCGCCTTGAGCCGCTTGGGGATGTTCTTGGTCAGGTGGGTGTTGTCGACGACGACGTCGAAACCGCCGTCGACCGCCGCGCGGACCGCCGCGTCCTGGACGGTCAGCACGGTCTGCTCGTGCTTGAAGCTACGGCCCCGCGCGGGGTCCGGGAGGTCGAGCATGAGCCGCAGGTCGTCGAGGTTGACGCGGCGTATGCGGCCACCGGCCGCGGCCTGCAGGGCGCGCGCGGCCGTCGTCTTGCCGGAGGCCGGCAGGCCCGTCATGACGTGCACGACGGGCAGCGGGGCCTCCTCGGCGGCGGCCACGGCCGCGGTCGCGTCTGCGGTCGCGGCCGTGTTCTCGGGTGTCTCTTCGGACACGGGTCAGTTCTCCTCGTCGTTCGTGAAGGGGTCGGACGTCTCCGGCCGCACGTTGCGCCATACGGCCAGTTCCGTGGACCGCCCGTCCAGGCGCAGGAACATCGCGGCCCGGACCTCCCGGTCGGGCAGTGTCTTCACGGCCCGGGCGAAGGCCCCCCGGTCGGCGGCCAGATGCACGAGTCCCGCGTACGCCTCGTCGTTGGCGCGCTCGCGCCGCGCGGCCTCGCTCTCGATCCGCTCGATCACCTCGCGCACCCACGCGTCGAACTCGTCGGGCACCTGGTCCAGCAGCGCGTCGAGCGGCTTGCCGACCGAGGCCTCGATCTCGGCGACCGTGGTGCCGAGGCCCTGGGCCAGCTGCTTGACGGGCAGGCCGGCGAACCGCTGGATGCCGTGGGCGCGCCAGATGTCCCGCTCGGTGACCTTGGTGAGCACGCGGTGGAGCCGTACGTACTCGGCCAGCTTGGCCTTCGCGCGCACACCGGAGGCGAAGCGCAGCACGAAGCCCTCCGCCTGGGTGCCGGTCGCCGGGGCGCCGCCGGGCAGGGTGTTGGACTCGGTGAGCGCGATCAGCTCGCCGATGGGCATGGCGGGCCAGACCGTGACGACGGAGCCGATTCCCTCCCAGTGGGACGCGGCCTCGGTGAGCGGGACCTCGGTGCCGTCCTGGCCGAAGGCAGCGAGGAGGACGAGGTCCCGGCGGTCGCCGTAGTCGACGACGATGCGGTTCTGCGGGTACAGGATCTCGGCGAGGTAGGTGGTGCCGGGGCGCAGGGCCGCGGTGTTCCGGCCGTCGAGCAGGCGCTGCGCCCAGGTCGCCTGGGCGCTGATGAAGGACCCCTTGGAGGCGACCCGCCAGCGGCCCGCGTAGTGGAAGACGACGGCGAGGCTGCCGTCGACCTTGTCGTAGACCTCGAACGGCTCGTCCGGGAGGGCGGGGGCGTACGGCTGCCCCGACTCGTGCTCGCCGACGTTGAAGAACTTCGGCAGCGGCAGAGCGACGATCGCGCCGGTGTTGTCGTCGGCGACGAGTCCGCGGCAGCGCGTGGTGACGTCGTTCCAGACGCGTTCGTACTGGGCCGTCCGTGTGTAGGTGTAGATGGACAGCGGCAGTTCGGGGTGCGACTTGCGGGTCACGTACCCGGCGTCGATCGAGTCCGCAAGCGCCTGTGCGGGCAGCAGGTCATGCAGAGTCAGGGTCTCCTGGCTCATGGGGTCCTCCCGGTTTGAGATGGCTCATTCTCACGTGCGGGAGGGTGTGCCCGGTAGTCAATTATGCCTGGTCGGCGCAGTGCCCAGGCGGTTGATGTCGGCGGGCCGCAGGATGTGGCCGGGGATCTCGGTGCCGGGCGTGGCGACGGCGATCATGGCGCGGCCGAAGGCCTCGGAGGTGATGACGAGGTTCGGGGCGACCCGCCGCACCAGGGGGACCAGGGGGCCGAGGACGGCGTAGAACACCCGGGACAGGCGGGCCTTGGAGGGCACGCCGCGCACCGGCTGGACGATGCCGGGGCGGAACATGTAGGCGCGGAAGGGGAGTTCCAGCAGGTCGTTCTCGGTCTTCCCCTTGACCCGGGCCCACATGGAACGGCCCTGCTCGGTGCTGTCCGTGCCCTCGCCGGAGACGTAGACGAAGGTCATGCCGGGATGGGCGGCGGCCATCGGCCGGGCGACGGCGAGCGTCAGGTCGTAGGTGACGCGCCGGTACGCCTCCTCCTTCATGCCGACGGAGGAGACCCCGAGGCAGAAGAAGCAGGCGTCGTACGCGGCCGGGTCGATCCCGGCGGCGGCCAGGTCGGACGGATCGCCCTGGACGCACTCGCGCAGCTTGGGGTGGCTGACGCCGAGCGGGGTGCGTCCGACGGCGACGACGCTCTCGACCGCATCGTCGCGCAGGCATTCGCGCAGGACGCCCCGGCCGAGCATGCCGGTCGCACCGAAGAGGATGACGTTCACGGAGGGCAGCCTAAGGGCTTGCAGGGAATCAAGGTGTTGCTTCCCGTGCTGGGGCTCGTTGGTCTGGTATGCGCATCCCGGACGAGACTCGTAGGCAACTCTCTGTGAAGTTCGCGGTGTTGTTCCCGCATCTGGACGAGCGGCAGCGTCGGTTGTTGATGGCTGCCGAGGCCCGTGTCCTGGGGCACGGCGGCGTCCGGGCCGTCGCGTTGGCGGCCGCGGTGAGCGAGACGACGGTCCGCAAGGGTGTGTTCGAGCTGGAGGCTGGTGAGGAGCCTCTGGGGCGGGTGCGGCGTCCGGGCGGGGGCCGCAAGCCGGTTGCGGATCTCGATCCGGGGCTGCGGCCGGCTCTGCTGGCGCTGGTCGAGCCGGATGTGCGGGGTGACCCGATGTCGCCGCTGCGCTGGACGGTGAAGTCGACCCGCGCACTCGCGAAGGAACTGGCCCGCGCTGGACACCGGGTCAGTGCCGACACCGTCGCCGGTCTGCTGCGGGAGGAAGGCTTCAGCCTGCAGGCCAACGCCAAGACGCTCGAGGGCAGCCAGCACGTGGACCGGGACGCGCAGTTCCGTTACCTCAACGAGCAAGCCCGCGAGCACCGGGCACACAGCCCGCCCGGCGCCGGGAAGTCAGGAGATGAGGCGGCTGGTGAAGCCGTCGCGGATGAGGGATTCGTACGCGTCATGCACGTCCTCCGGGACATCCTGGGCGATGGCGAACCCGTTCTTCGGATATTCGATCACCCGCTGGAGATCACCGACGAGCATGTCCAAGACGAGCTTCTCGTCGCCGATGCTCTTGAGGTAGTCGTCCAGCTCGAGTGGCTCCGAGGCACAGATGATCTCGACCTCGGGCCACAGCTTGCGGGCAGTGGCGAAAGACCGTCGCTCCATATACGGCTTGGAGACCAACAGGACGGTCTTCGGGGTGATGCCGTTCGCGGCTAGGAGGTCGCGGCTGAGGGTGATGTTCTGGCCGGTGTTGGCGGCGTTCGGCTCGACGAGGATCGGTTCGTCGGGGACGCCGAGTCCGAGGGCGTGCTCGCGAAAGTGGACGGCCTCCCCGCGCGGGAAGACCTTGGCGGTGGTGGGGCTGTTGCCGCCGGTGAACACGCGACAGCATCCTTCCTGAACTCCTCCGAGTACGGAGACCTGCGTCCCACCTGGACATCCCTCCCTGGACCAGCAAGATCCATTGTCAGGGTGTCCACTCCACGGGGTCAGCCTCAGAGACCCATGCCCGTGGGCGGCTGGGCATCGGCTGTCCCGTGGCGATCGGCTGCGACCACACTCGCACCTGAGCCACGAGCAGTAACCACCAAAGCCCAGTTCGATGCTGTGATGTCGGCCCAGGACCGGAACAGGCCGCATGGCAGATGGGGCAAGGGACGCAAACCGCAGAGAGCGTAGGCTCCAGGAGCGCGGGGGCGCTTTGACCGGCCCGCAGTGCTATACGGTTACAGTGGGCGAGCCCGTTGAGTGGCATAGCGCATCCGTGCAGAGAGGGGCAGCGGGGAATGAGTGTGGTGGAGAGCTGGTTCCGCGTCATGAATCTCCTCCGGGCACATGCGCCGGCCGATCACGCGGACCTGCCCGGCCCGGCCCCGGAGCGGGTACTCGCGGCCGCCGAGGAGCGCATGAGTGTCTCCTTGCCTCAGGACCTGCGGGTGTGGCTGGCGCAGAACAACCTGGATCTCCCCGAGGACGACGTGGATGACGACGTCGCCTGCTGCGGTTACGCCGGGTTCCCGGACGAGGCGAGCTTCTTTCTGGGCATCCGGGCGATGGAGAAGCTCTACGCCAACCACCCCTTGTCCGGTGGAAGCGAATGGCGTGAGGAGTGGATCCCGTTCCTGTCGGATCAGGATGCCTGGACGGGGCGGTTCATCGATGGGACGGACGGACGTATCGGCAAATGGTTCGTGGGTGAGCCAACGATCACCGGCGAGTACCCGTCATTGGCCCACTACTTCGACTCCGTGGCGGAGATGCTGACCAGGATCGGCGCAGGGGACTATCCGGCCTGTTCTGTTGCCGATGGGCGACTTGTCTGGTCGTGATGCCGCGACGCCGTGAAACAGAAGTGGCCCCCCGAACCCAAGAACCGCCGGGGGGGCCGTATCATTGTCCGGTTAAGGTGTGGGTGCGGTGTATACGTCGA
>NZ_JBIAVJ010000006.1:241755-329550 GCF_042894025.1 Streptomyces sp. NPDC001549 | reverse complement strand
GCCACTCCCGGGCGTGTTGGGGGCGCGTGGGCGTCTTTGCGTGGTGGTCCGCCCCCCCCGCCGTAAAACACACGGCCCCCCCGCACCCCACCCCGGGCGGGGGGCCACTTCTCATGGTCCGGTTACGGAGTGGGTGCGGTGAATCCGTCGAGGTCGACCCAGTAGCCGTCGTCCTCCATCAAGCGTTGTTCCTTGATGAAGTCGCCGAACGGCCGCATCGACTGGGTGTTCTGCCAGTTCGACATCGAGGACCGGCCACACGGCTCGTTCCACGTCGGTGCCGGGGTGTTCGGCCGCAGGTGGAGCGTCATGGTGTCGTCGGCGTTCCGCTTGAGATAGGTCTGTATGCACTCCGCGCCGCTGTAACCGACGGGGTTGGGGCCCGCCGAGTTTCCGGCGCTCTGGGCGGAGTTGGCAAACGCGAACTCGTCACAGCTTTTCGAGTCGGTACGCGGCTCCCCTGCGTCCAGGGGCCACTTGTCACTGAACAGACCGGTGCCGCTGTAGGCCTTCCACTTCCTTCCGCAGATGAGCTGACGGTTGCGATCCGACTGGACCTTGCCTGAGCCGTCGACGGACATCTTGTTGCCCAGGTAGGTGAGCGACTTGCCGCTGCTGCGCTGACCCCACTTGATGTTGGTCTTGCGCCACATCATGTCGATGTGTGCCGCGGCCCCGGGAAACTTTTTGGAGTTCATGACATACGTCGGCTTGTAGCCCGAGAACACACAGCCGGTACCTGCGCTGGAGACCTCGGTGTCGCAGCGGATGATCAGCTTGGCGCTCTCGAATTCGGACGGATTCACGACCGAAGTGCTGTTGACCTTACCGCCGAGAGACAAGTACGGGGTGATCGAGTTCTTGGTGGTGCCGCTGGGAGCCCACTTGAACCGCGTAGTGACGGTCCGCAGGAGCGTGTCGCCCTTGGCGAAGGTCTTCGACCCGTTCCAGTCGACGCTGGTGATGTCGCAGTAACCGCGGCACTTGGCCGCGTAGTCGAAGGTGGCGCTGTTCACCGAACCGTCCATCGACTTCAGCCGGATCGTGGCGACCTGCGAGAACTCGGCACTCTTCGGGTCGAGGTCGTACGTCATGTAGAGGTCGAAAGCCGCGCTTCCGACCGGAACGGTGTTCGAGTACTCCGTCATCGCGTAGTCGCTGTGGATACAGCCGGTGGTGCGCTTGCGGGTGAGGGAGTGGTTGACCGTCGAGCATGTCGCGGTGCTCGTGGCGGCCATCGGCGCCGCCGTGGCGGATTTCGCCGAAGAGCTGGGGGCCGCGGAGAAGCGGCCGTCGGTGATGTCCTCCTCCGGCTCGACCGGCGCCGGATCCGGAGCGGTCGGGTTGGCTGTCATGTTGCCGGTGAGTGCCTGACCTTCGTACGTGCCCGGGACGAACGCCACCGCGTCGAAGGCGATGTCTGCCGAACCGTTGCCACCGTTGAAGTTGTCGAGCCGCACCTCCGGGATCTGGTCACCGAATTCGTAGGCGCCCACTTCCACCCACTTGTTGGCCTGGTTCGCCGCCTGCGAGATCACCGCCTCCTCTTCCCCTTCGGGCGTCTGGATCCGGTACACGGCGTTGATGGTCTGCGCCCCGTGGTCAAGTATGTGCGCGAAGATCTTCGCCTGCCGCGTGGTGTTGGTCAGCGGAGCCTTGAGCTTCCACGTGCCGGTCACCTTCAGACGCTCGGCGTCGGCCGAGTTCGACTCGGGCGAGCGGCTGTGCGTGAACCAGAAGTGGTTGCCGTAGCCCGCACCAATCTGGTGCGTGTCGATCTTCCCCGGATACGTCGTGACGGTGGTCGGGTTGTCCGTCCCGTCGTTGGTGAGATCCATCTGGGTGTCCCACGGGACGTAGCTTAAGGTGAATGTACCGTCCGACTTGACCGGTCCACAGCTTCTGGAGACCGATCCCGCTGTCACGGTGCCGTTGGGAAGGTCATCGACGAGGAGCGCGCCGGCCGGGAGGTCGGAGGTGCAGCGGGGCGGGTAGGAAGCGGCGTCCGGCTGTTCGGGGTATGTGGTGTTGAAGCGGTGTACGGCGCTGCCACACTGCGGCTTGGTGCCGTCGGTGGTGACGCACTTCTTCCAGCTGGCGGGCTGGTTCCACCAGCAGTGCAGCCAGTGCGGGTTGCTGGTCTTGTCGCCCGCGTCCAGGGTGCAGGCGCCGAGGCCGGGGTCGTTGGAGTCGTTGTCGCCGATCTTGCCGGGGTTGCAGGAGTTCGTCGCGTTGCAGAACAGGTCGACCGGGGGCTTGGCTGTGGTGCGGAAGGGGACGCTGTTCCACCAGGCGGGCTTGAAGCCGGCCTGGAAATCGTTGGGGGCGAACATGGCGGAGAGGGGGCGGCCGGCCCAGCCGATCACCTTCTCCTCGTACGGCCAGTTCTGCGGCTGAGCTGCGTGGCTGTAGTCGTCTCCGCCGCCGGCCTTTTCCAGGAACGGCAGGCGGTTTGCCTTCCAGAGGGGGTTGGCCGGGTTGTTGGTCCAGCCGACGCCCCTGTGGCCGGCCAAGTCGGCGGTGTCGTAGAAGCCGGAGTTGTAAGCCCACAGGGCGAAGAACCAGTTCTCGATCCACTGCGGGTGACCGTTATTGATCTTCAACCCGGCGCGGTTTGTCTGGTTCCACTTGTCGGAGAGGATCTGCGCGCCGTAGGCGATGTTCGCGGTGTAGTCCAGCGCGACCGCTTCCTGGGTGAGGGTGCTGAGTGCGGTCTCACCTGGCTTGGTCTTGCCGGCCAGACGCATGCCGTCGGTGGCCTGGGTGATGCCGTAGCCGCAGTCGGCCTCGGACCAGTTGACGCGCCACGGGTCGGCCTGCGCGCCGCTGGCCGTGTACTGCACACCGTAGTTGTTGCCGATGAGGCTGTTCGAGGTCACACCGGGCACGGCGAAGCGTGTGGCCTGCCACATGTTCGACTCCTGCGCGGTGATGCCGAGCAGGATCTGGGCGGGAATATGCCACTTGTCGCTGGTGCCATCCTCGGTGTCGAGCTTGCCGTTGGGGTCGCCGTCAAGGACCTTGGGCGGGAACAGGCCCTGGGGCTGGTAGCCGCCCATGCCGGTGTTCTTCCAGTCGGCGGTACGGTAGAAGTCGAGCTTTCCGACCACGGCCTGGTCCGCGGCCCACTCCACCTGTCGGGGTGTGGGCTGGAACGCCTGCTTCTTCGGATCATTGCGCGCGACGGCGCAGTACCGCTCGTCGGAGCCCTCGGAAGGGCCTTCGGGCGAGGAGAAGGTGGATGCCTGTGCGCCCTTGGCCGTCGAGGTTCCCTTGCCGCTCTTGGGCTGGGGGAGTGCCGGGGAAGCGGTGATGCCGGTCTCGGCGTCCTTGCCGGCGGCCGCGGGGGTGGCGTCGAGGGTGACCGACTTGCCGGTGGCCACCACGGTGAGCTGGGTCCGGGCGGCCCGGACGGCTTCGGCCTCCGTCGGGGTCTTGCCATCGGCCCACGTCGTGGAGGCGGCCGCGTGGCCGAGGGTGGACATGCGCGCACCCTTGGCCAGGTTGCCGGGGTTGGCCACGCGGGCCGGCAGCTTGCCGTCGGTCTTCGCCTTGCCGGTGATGAACACCTGCCCCGACGACGTACCGGTGAGGTCCCACTCGCTGAGGGTGCCCGAGGCGACCGTGACGGGAGCGGTCCGCCCGGCGCGCGTCTTGGCGGCGGTCAGGTGCTTGGCCCTGGCCTGCGGCTTCTTCGACGCGTCCTTGTTCAGGTCGCGTTCGATGAACGTCACGCCACCGTCGCCGTCCGCGGTGAGCTGGAACGGGACGGTACTGGTGCGGGCGAGCTCGGTCTCCTGCTTGCCGTCGAGACGGACGAGCTTGTTGCCGTGGGCGGCGACGATGCCGCTCTTCGTGGGGATCGCCGAGGTCACCTGGCCGGGAAGGACGACAGGGTCGGCTGCCTTGCCCGTGGTGGCGTCGATGCTGACCAGACGGGTCCGCTGCTCCTTGTCACCGTCGTGGGTGAGCTGGGTGAACACCGCCTGCTCGCCGTTGCCGCAGCCGGGGCTGAAGTAGGCCAGCGAAGCGGTGAAGGGCAGCTTGGTGACCTTGCCCGACGTCAGGTCGACGACGGCGGCGAACGCACCGCGGACCATCAGCTCGGGCTTGTTGGTGAACGTACGCGGCGCGTAGGCGACGGCCGCGTACTTGCCCGACTCGGTCAGGCAGGCGTTGCCGATCCAGGAGTCGGCATCGAACCCGTCCTCGCGGAGCGTGGCGGCGGTCTTCCAGCCGTAGCCCTTTGCCTCGTCAGCGGTCAGGAGGTGAAAGCCCGTTCCGTCACCACTGGTTGTGAACGCGGTGTCCGTGGATTTCTCGTAGCCCTTGCCGAGCAGGCCGGCGCGGTCCTTCGCGGGGATCGCGGAGGGCTCCAGGGAGACCTTCTTCTGCTGCTGGGTGGTGTCGCTCCACCCCTGCGCCGCGCCCTTGGGCGGCTTTGGCTCCTCGGCCTGCGCGGGCAGGCTCAGCGGTATCGCCAGCACGGTGGTCACCGCAAGGGTGACCGGCACGCGCAGACGGAAACGTATCTGTCTCAACTGTGTTCCTTCATGGTTACTTGACTGCCTTCGCAGCGGTAAGGACCTCGCCCATGTGCTTCTTGATGGCGGCAAGCTGGTCCTTGTTCTCCTCGATCAGCCGCTTCTGGACGGCCGACTCCTCCTTGAACCAGACCTCGATCAGACGGGTCTGCTCCTTGCAGTCGATGTCGTCCAGCGCGAGCTCGATCGCGTTCTTGGTGGTGCCGTCGCCGTCGGCATAGCCCTGCTCCATCGCCCGGTACGGATCGGCGACCTTGCGACCCTTGTCCTTCATGCAGGCCGACCAGCTCTTGAGAGCCTCCTCGACCGGCTTCAGCGGCCGGGACTCGGAGAGGCTTGTCGAGGCGAGCCCGGAGACGAATCCCGGATCCTCCTCGTTCACCTTGAGCTGCCGCTTCGACCAGCCGGCACAGCCGTCCTCGTGCACCTTCTTTCCGTTGTGCTCGGCGCGCGCGGGCTCCGGGACCCCGCCGAAATGGCCGTCAGCGCCCTTGGCTCCCTTGGGCGGGGCGAACTCGGGCTTCTTCCTCCCGGTCAGGACCTCCACCTCGATGCCTGAAAGCCCCTCGTCGACGGATACGAGGCTCCGGGTCAGCTCCTTCGGCAGCCCGTACCCGTACTTCTGTGCCTGTGCGCGGTCGCTGAGGCCGTAACGCCGCTCGATCGAGACGGCGTTGCTGTGGGGCGGCGGGTTCGCGCCGGGACGCGGCAGATCGATTGTCAGCCCGTACTCAGACATGCACCGCGTCTGCAGGGTGCGGAGCGCGGTGTCGACGGTGACCTGACCCGCGTAGGAGGGCAGGTAAAACTCAAGCGGCAGCTCCAGGCCCTTGACCAATCCGGAAGTGGGCACCTCCGCAGGCCAGTTGGCCTGGTCGATCGGGGTCCTGTCCTTCGCCGAGTCGGAGGCCGATCCGGACGAGGAGCAGGCACCGAGCGAGATTGTCGCGAGCATGACAGTAGTGGTGACGGTCGTTCGCCTGAGGACGTGCATGGGCTTTCCTTCTCTACGTAACGTGAAGTGGTCCACGTGCGTGGCGCGTGCCGGCCGCGGGCGACGAGGACCGGCCTGCCAAGGTGACCTCGGTGCCGGTCAAGCCGGTGGCCCAGGTTGTGCTGCCCGAACATCACCAGAAGTGACGAGGCGCTGATCCTGAAGCCCGCCAATCGCGGTTTCGCGCACGGCGAATCCCCTCCCCTTGCTTCCCCCTGCAGGAGCACCTCTTCAGAGGGTGATCCCGGGCCTTGTCTCTCTGGAAATCCGGCATCACTACCGACTCAAGGCCATCAGGCTGAATCCTGGCAGGTCTTCTCTTGAGTAGCAACGGCGAACGGACCGCAGCGAAGCCCCTGCTGACAGGGGCTCAGCCTATACACCAAGCAGCCCTGGCCTAGATAGTGGGTTGTTCCAGAATCCAAGCTAGAACTGATCGGTAAGCAACCGCTATGTTCATTTGCCGCGTTGTAGAGATGATCTAATGGAGGAAGTCGCCGCGAAAGAGCGCACCAGAATCGTTGCAGTTGCGCTTCATCCGTCAGCGATCGAATGGGCACAGCGTGGGCAACGACAAGGGTGCCATTACTTGACAGATCGTCAGATCAGGGGTCGTTCACGACGCCAGTAGCGGCTGAGGGGCGAAACCCTGACAGCACGCTTCTGATGAAGTGATGCCCTGCCAGGCCACTTATGTCCTGTGCCTGCTGAGCGCGAGTGGTTCGAAGGGCATCGACGCTGGTAGCGAGGCGGGAGGGCTACGGGATGCACAGGGCCCAGACCCACCGAAGAGGCTTGTCCTCCTTCCTTATATAGGGGTGTCAGGCTGCGCAGGATCCGGCACTGCTTAGAGCTCGTAACAGGATCTTGCTGAAGTGGCCTGGTCGCCGTGACCGGTGTGACGATTCGGCCGTTCGGGAGTGTGTGAGTACTCGCCGGTGGATCGTGGACGACGACTTGTGGTTGCTGATCGAGCCGTTGCTGCCGCCTTGGCCGGAGCGGTCGCCAGGGCCGCGGCCGGTGCCGGACCGGCTGTGCCTACAGGGGATCCTGTACGTGCTCTGCAACGACATCGCCTGGCAACTGCTCCCGCTGGAGCTGGGGTTCGGCTCCGGACAGACGTGCTGGCGGCGACTGGAGCGGTGGCAGAAGGCCGGGGTCTTCGACCAGCTCCACCGCATCCTGCTTGCCGAGCTGCCACATCCGCGCGAAAAAGGGGGCGCCGACACCGGTCCGTCGCCGGTCGACCGGCGGAAGACGGGCAGCAAACACCACCTGATCTGCGACGGACGCGGCACTCCGCTCAAGGTCATCACCACAGCGGCCAACGTCAACGACGTCACCCAGACCCTCGCCCTGGTCGACGGCATTCCGCCCGTCGCGGGCAGGCCCGGCCGGCCCCGCCGACGCCCCGAGGCCCTGCTCGGCGACAAGGGCTACGGCTCGAACCCGAACCGCGATGAGCTGCGCAAACGCCGGATCCTGCCCGTCATCTCCCGCAAGGGCTGCCCGAACATCAAAGACATGGGCAGGCTCCGCTACATCGTGGAGCAAACCTTCGCCCTGCTCCACCAGTTCAAACGACTCGCCGTCCGCTGAGAACGCCGCACCGAACTCCACGACGCCTTCGTCTCCCTCGCCTGCAGCTTCATCTGCTGGCGCCGACTCAAGAAGGCCCGCTCATGATCCTGTTACGAGCTCTTAGCGATTTCGATTCCCCAGAAAGCCGCTCGATACTGATTGAGCCCGAACTTAAAAACGGCCACGATAGTCAGTACCGTGCGTTCGAAGCATTCTGATTCTTGAGCGCGGGAAAGAGATTCTCTGCTGGCCAGTAGTCGCCGCAGGTCGGAGCGAAGGACTGACTCAGGCCGCCATAGCTAGAATTGCAGTAGACGCGATAGTAGGCGGAGCATTCCCCATTCGATGCCGAAGCCGAAGCATTCTTGAGTGTCAGATCCGCGCCCGAACCACCCCTACACGTGTTGTAAAGATTGGACATCAAGCCATGCGAAAATACGAAGCGAACAAATATGGCACCATTCGGCGAATAGCCAGAGTGATCCGATATACTTCTGTTCGTCACAAAACATGAGCTTGTCGAGTAATTCGTCTGCTCGCCTCGGCTGTCGTAGTACAGGGCGAAGCAGTAGCTATTATTTGGCAGAGGTGCACTCGTCGGCAGAATACGTTGTTACCGCCCGAGCATCGGGCGTCACGAAGAATGTGATCGAAAGGGCAAGCAGGGCAGCAAATGACATGCGCAGTACTCTTGATATCACTTTTCAGCCCCGCGCGCCTTGTACGCCTGCGCAGCCTTACTGACTACGCGATTCTTGTCGTCTCGCTCTCTATTGAGAGTCGAGGCATCCTTTGCTATCTCTTGCTGCTGCTTTGACTCTTCCTTCTCGTGCCAGAGCTCCACGAGCTTGGTCTGGCCTTTACACTCGACGTCGGCTATCGCGATTTCAATTTCGCGAGCGCTAGGTGTCGCAGAACTGACATCCACACCAAGGGATTCGACGCCATCGATAGGTGACTTGATATCGAGTCCGCGCTTCTTCATACAGGAAGACCACTGCGCGATCGCCTCTTTGACATTCGTGTCGTCTTTCGCTGCCAAGAAGGCGCGGCTTTCAGCGTTCGCGGCCGTGGGCGTCTGCGGCATGGGGAACATTCGCTTGGCCTCCCCCCGGCATCCACCATCAGGAATCTTCTGACCCTTGTAGATGCCGCCGGCTACCTCCGTCCCGGAGCCTGTGAAGACGGCTTCCTCGGCGCCCTTGGCAGGCTCCCACCGCGAGGGCTCGGGCATTTCCGAGAGATGATAACCACGCGTCTTGGCGGATTCTAGATCAGCAATACCATATCGACGACCCATGTCGGAATCTGCTGCCCCGGTGGCCACCTGTAGCGACGGCTCCGGAGGGCCGAACTTTTTGAACCCATATCGGGCCATACAGGAGCGCCACTGGTCCTGTGTCGCGACCTGCCAGGCGTATTGCTCGCTTGAAGTGCTGGAATATCCGTCAAGCGGAAGGGTCATGCCCTTCGTTAATCCCCTGGTCGGCGCCGCGGGTATGGTGTCCAGGGAAATACGGGTGGGCGCTGCCACCGCAGCCGGATCCGAGGGCTGACCTTTAGTGGCCGTTCCGCATGCTGCCAGAAGTCCTATCGTCGCAGCAACGACAACAGTCCGAGAATATTTACTCAATGCAACCTCACCCCACGCTTCTTCGATCGTCTGCACAATTTACCGCAAAGGCTCATGCGCGCGATTCATGCTTTCGCGGCCCTAGGCGGTTGATAAACTGGGATGGCTAAGACCAAGAGAAGACACAATGGGGGTGCGAGTAGACTCTTCCCCCGACGCCCTGAATCCCCACCCTGGACGTTTACAAGCATTAAACCATGCTACATTTTCAACGTGTCCCCCTGGGTTTCCAGGTGTGGTGCCCGACCGCTCCCCGCGCTCGATGGGCTGTCATAGCGGCCGCCAGCCAACACCATGATCAGTTCGTACAGGATTCTTCCACATGCCCCTTCCACGCAACGGTCTGGAATAGGCCAGTACGAAGGGTTGTCCCGTAACTGCTGGTCATGGGTGAGATGATCTTGTGGTGGCTGGTGTGATCACGGCGTCGGAGCCGTCCTGGATAGCCCCGTTCACCGGGCTGAGCCCGCGCTGTTTCGGGAAGCTGGTGACCGTGCTGCGGCGTGAGGGGGCGGACGCGGTCCGCAAGGGCCGGCCGTGGAGCCTTCCGCTGGAAGACCGGACACTGCTGGTGGCGGCGTACTGGCGCACGAACTTGACGATGCGCCAGCTCGCTCCGCTGTTCGGGGTCTCGAAGTCGGCCGCGGACCGCATCATCGACCACCTCGGGCCGATGCTCGCCCTGCAGCCCCGCAAGCGGTTCGCCAAGGACACCGTGCTCATCGTGGACGGCACCCTGGTCCCGACCCGGGACCATTCGGTGGCGGCGCAATCGAAGAACTACCGGTACTCCACGAACCACCAGGTCGTCATCGACGCCGACACCCGCCTGGTCGTCGTGGTCGGCCGGCCGCTCGCCGGGAACCGCAACGACTACAAGGCATGGGAGGAATCCGGTGCCAAAACCGCCGTCGGCAGAACACTCACCATCGCCGACGGCGGCTACCGGGGCACCGGACTCCTCATGCCCCACCGCCGCCGCAAGGGCGAAGAACTGCCAAAGTGGAAGCAGGCGCACAACAAGTCCCACAAGCAGGTCCGCGCCCGCGCCGAGCACGTCTTCGCCCGCATGAAGACCTGGAAGATCCTCCGCGACTGCCGCCTCAAAGGCGACGGCGTCCACCACGCCATGCGCGGAATCGCACGCCTGCACAGCCTCGCCCTCGCCGGATAGGCGAGCGGACCCACTGCCACCGGCCCTGCCCCGGGCGACTCAAAGATCATTTACGGGACAACCCTTAGGGCTTGCAGAGAATTAACCTGGGTGTTTCAGCTCTTGACAGACCAGGTCATGCAGGGTGTTCGATCACAGGTTGATTCTCTGCAAGCCCTTAGGTGTCTCCGGTGCGAGCTAGTGCGAGACACAGAGCTCGTTGCCCTCCGGGTCGGCGAGTGTCGTCCATACGCTGGGGCCCTGGCGGCCCTCGTGGAGGTGCGTGGCACCGTTGGCGATGAGGCGTTCGACCAGTGCCCTCGGGTCGTCGGAGCCGGTACGGACGTCGAAGTGGGCCCGGTTCTTGACCGTCTTGGGTTCGGGGACGAACTGGAACAGGACGCGGGGTGCGCGCTCCAGGCCCTCCGGGTGGCGGATCGCGGCGCCCGCCTTCCAGACGAGGGTGCCCCGGTGGGTCTTGGTGTCGTCCTCGCTCGCGTGGCCCGCCTCGATCAGGCCGCGGATGAACTGCTCGTCGCTCGGCTCCACTTCCCAGCCGAGGGCCTCGGCCCACCAGTCGGCCAGCGTGTGCGGGTCGGTCGAGTCGATGGTCACCTGGAATGTGTACGCCATGCCGGGACCCTACTGAGGTGGCGGCGCCGTCGCCACACGGCGCAAGGGGTCACGGGACGCGGGTCACGGGACGCGCGGCGCGCGGCGCGCGGCGCGCGGCGCGGGCGTCACCGGCCCGTCGCCCCGCTCCCGGCGGTGAGGTGCGCGGCGACCAGCGCGGCGAAGGTCAGCAGCCAGGCGCCGACGGCGATCCAGAGCAGAACCTCGCCCAGCGGGCGCAGCCAGGCGACGCCGGCCGGCCCCGCCACGGAAAGGCAGGCGGTGGCCGTCATGCCGAGCGGGAAGACGGTGGCCCAGCGCCGGATGTCGTAGCGCGGCCGCGGGTGGCGCAGCTCGGCGGCGAGGAGGACGACGTACCAGACGAGGGACAGGGCGAGCAGGGCCAGAGTGACGGTACGCAGGGTCGTGTGTGCCGAACCGGTCCATACGGGTGACGCGGTGAGCTTGGATCCGGCCAGAGCGGAGATGGAGAGCGCACCGCCCGCCACCCAGTGGTCACCCGCCCCGCCCGCCACCTCGCGCAGGTCGAAGCGGAAGAGAGCCGCCAGGTAGAGCAGCAGGCCGAGGCAGAAGGCGGCCAGCGCCGCCCGTGCCAGCGGGTCCCGGTGGCCGGCGTCGGCGAGGGACGCGGCGAGGAGGGAGAGTCCCTGGGTCGCCACGCAGCCGAGGAAGGCCGCTCCCGGCATGCGCCGCCGCCAGTGCCGCAGGACGTTGAACAGCAGCCCGGGCCAGAGCACCGCCGCCGCCACGAGCAGCACGGCGGCCGCCGTCTGCCAGCCCTGCTGCGAGAGCCGGGCCCCGATGACGGTGGTGGCGGCGACGGCCGTCAGCGCGGCCGGGGTGTCGGCCTCGGCGCGGAACCGCCCGCGGTCGCCCAGCAGCCGGGAGGTGAAGTCGGCGGCGAGTACGAGCCACAGCGCCCCGGCGACGACCAGCGCGGCCAGTGACGCCGCCTCCTGCCCGGTCAGGTGCAGGCCGACGGAGATGATGCCGGTGGCCATGACGGCGGCTCCCGCCGCGGGCGGGAGCCCGGTCCACCAGTCACGGCCGGGGAGGATGCTCACGCGTCCAGCGGACCCCACGGGTCGGCCGGCCGCCCGCGGACGGGGCCGACGCGCCGCGGGAACCACACGGCCGGCCTCGAAACCTCCTGCACGCAAGATCAAGCGAACCTGCGCGCGATGCACAGGCGGGGATGCGGGCCGGTCCTAGGCTCGGACTCAGACGCGGACCTGCCGGTCCGTCACAGGGGAGCGGACCGGCGGGTCCCCGATCCCTCGCGCGGGCGCGCCGATCCGCGCGCCACCGGCGCGGCCCTCCGGGTGCGGGGTAGCGTCGGATCCGCCTCGGTGGGTGGGTGGCCGGAACTCGTGCTTGCCAGCCCTGTTAGGCCTACCTAACCTATGGCTCGCCCACGCTCGAGAACGTCGGCACGACTTCGGGACCCGTCCCCAACCGAAGGAGCCTCCCCCCATGAACGCACGTCTCAACCATGCCCAGCCCTACGCCGTCGGCCTGTTCCGGATCGTCACCGGACTGCTCTTCGCCTCGCACGGCGCCGCTTCCCTCTTCGGTGTCCTCGGCGGTGCGCACGGTGGCGGAACCGTCGCCGCCGGCACCTGGCCCGGCTGGTACGCCGCCGCCATCCAGCTCGTCGCGGGCGCTCTGATCCTGCTGGGTCTCGGCACCCGGGCGGCCGCCTTCGTCGCCTCCGGTTCGATGGCGTACGCGTACTTCACCGTGCACCAGCCCGGTGCGCTGTGGCCGCTGCAGAACGGCGGTGAGGCCTCGGCGATGTTCTGCTGGGCCTTCCTCCTGCTGGTGTTCACCGGCCCCGGCGCCCTGGCCGTGGACGGGCTGTTCTCCTCGCGTTCGGCGGCCTCCGCCGGGCGGCGGGACGAGAACCGCCCGGAGGCCGTCACCGCCTGAGGAATCGATTCAGCATCGCGCGCGCCGGCGCCACTCGCGTCGGGACCCGCCACGTCGGCACCACTCGCGCCCCGGCGCCCGGGCCCCTCAGCGGGGCGGTGCGACCAGCCCCATCTCGTAGGCCATGATGACGAGTTGGACCCGGTCCCGGGCGCCGAGCTTGGTGAACAGTCGCGAGACGTGCGATTTGGCCGTGGCCGCCGAGATGAACAGCTCCTCGGCTATCTCGCCGTTCGAACGGCCCCGCCCCACCAGGGTCAGCACCTCCCGCTCGCGCTCGGTGATCCCCGTGACGGGCCGCGGCGCCCGCGCCTCGGCTGCCTCGGGCGCCGCCGGCCCGGGCGCCCGGACGAAGTCCGCGATGAGCCTGCGGGTGACGCCCGGCGCGATCAGGGCGTCACCCGCGGCGATCACCCGGATCGCGGCGAGGATCTCCTCCACGGCCATGTCCTTCACGGCGAATCCGCTCGCGCCGGCGCGCAGCGCTCCGTAGACGTGGTCGTCCTCGTCGAAGGTGGTCAGCACGAGCACCTTGACGGCCTCCGTCCCCGCCGTGATCAGCCCGGTGGCCTCGATGCCGTCCATGCCCGGCATCCGGATGTCCATCACCACCACGTCGGGGCGCAGTTCGGCGGCGAGGCGGACCCCGTCGGTGCCCGTACCGGCCTCACCGACGACCTCCAGGTCGGCGGTGTCGGCCATCAGCACCCGCAGACCGGACCTGACCAGCGGCTGGTCGTCCACGAGCAGGACGCGGATCGCCCGCGCGGGAGCAGCGGTCATCGGAGCCCGTCCAGGGCCGCCGCGGCGAGGGGCAGCGGCAGCGCCGCCTCGACCCGGAAGCCGCCCCCGGACCGGGGACCGGCACTGAAGCGGCCGTGCAGCAGGCTGACCCGCTCGCGCATGCCCGTGATGCCGAATCCCGTACTTCCGATGCCCTCGGGCGCGCCGCGCCCGTCGTCGACGACCTCCACGGTCAGCTCCTGTTCCCCGTAGCCGATGGTGACCCGGCAGTGTCCGGTGCCCGCATGGCGGACCACGTTGGTCAGCGCCTCCTGCACGATGCGGTACGCCGACAGGTCCACCTCGGGCGGCAGTTGACCGGGCTCCCCCTCCCACCGTACGTCGACCCGCACTCCGGCGTCGGCGGTGGTGGCCACCAGCCCGTCGAGGTCCGACAGTCCGGGGGCGGGTCCGAGGGGCGTCTGCTCCCGGGGGCCGTCCGGCTGGGCCCGGCGCAGCGCGACCAGCGTACGGCGAAGGCCGGACAGGGTCTCGCGGCTGGTGGCCTCGATGGCCTGGAGGGCGGCGCGGGCCTCCGCCGGCTGGGTGTCGATGACCCGGCTGCCGACACCGGCCTGGATGGCGATCACGCCGATGCTGTGGGCGATCATGTCGTGCAACTCGCGTGCGATGCGCAGCCGTTCGGCGGTCACGGCCTCGGCCACCTGCTGCGTGCGCAGTTCGGCCGTGTGCTCCCGGCGCTCGCGGAAGCGCAGGCCGGTCATGTAGACGGCGCCCAGGGACAGGAAGGCGATCAGGCTCGTGCTCATCAGGTCGTACGATCCGGCGGAGAACAGCCCGACCGCCGGGAGCTCCACGACGAGCACCATGACCAGAGCGATGACCGCGTCCCGCCGGGGGCGCGTGGCGACGATGAATCCGAGGACGAGGTCCGAGGCGAGGAAGACGAGGAACCGGCCCGGACTGTGGTCCCGGGCGGCTGCCGCGACGAGCGTGCCGCCGAGGAGGGTCAGGGTCAGTGCCGCCAGGGGCCGGTGCCGCAGCAGGGGGACGAGCGGGGTCACGGCCAGCAGCATCACGGCTCCGAGGAGCGGCCCGGCGGCGTACGGGACACCGCCGATCAGCAGGCCCACCACGAGGACGTAGAGGGCCGCGCCGCCCCAGGCCGTGCGGGCCGCACCGGGTCTCGGTGCCGAACTCCGTACGGCCTTCGTGTTCTTCGGGGTGTTTGGTGTCTCCGGGGTCTTCGTGCTCTTCAGTGGGTTGTCCATGGCGTGACCGTAGCCAGCCGTCCCCGGCCCGGTCATCGGCCCCCGGGCTTACACCCCCGGGCCGGTGCCGCCGGGCGTTTTCCGCCGGCGGTGCGATGTCCGCGGGCCGGGCGCCCCGGCAGGGCGGGCCGGGTGGCCGAGGTGCCGGCGGAGACGGGCCTGGCGCAGGAACCGCGGCGGCGCGTGGGTACGTGCTCCCCCGCCATGCCGCAGCGGCTGCGCGTCGCGGTGGCGCTGCTCGGGGATCCGCCCGTGCTGCTGCTGGACGAGCCGCTGGCCGGGCTGGACGCCGAGGGGGTGCGGTGGGCCCGCCGGCTGCTGCGCGCACTGGCCGCACAGGGCGTACGGTCGCGATCACCGGTGACCACGCGGCGGAGATGGCCGGGACGGCCGACCGGATCGTCGTCCTCGACCGGGGCCGGACGGTGCTCGCGCAGTCGGCGGCCGAGTTCACCGCCCGCAGCGCCGCGGCCCGGGTCGTCGTGGGCACTCCGCACCACGCCGAGCTCGCCGCCGTGCTGACGGACGGGGGTGCGACGGTGGTCCGGGCGGGCCTGTCGGGGCCGGGCCGGCTCGCCGTGACCGGTATGACGCCGGAAGGCGTCGGCGCCCTGGCCACCGAGCACGGGATCGTGATCCTCGAACTCGACACCCGCAGGCCCACGTTGGAGGAGGTGCTGGACGAACTGTGCGCCATTTCCCGGACCGTGTCGGCCGAGTCCGGCCCGGAGGGCGGGCGATAGCCTGGGCGTATGGAGGAACTGGGCGGGGTGGAGATCATCGGCTTCGCGGACGCCGAGGCGTTCGAGAGCTGGCTGGCCGAGCACCACACGCGCCACGAGGGCGTGTGGATCAAGCTGGCCAAGAAGAGGTCCGGGATCGCGTCGGTCACCGATGACGAGCTGGTCGACATCGGGCTGTGCTACGGCTGGATCTCCGGGCAGCGGCGCGCCCTCGACGAGCGGTACTACCTGCAGAAGTACGTGCCGCGCCGGCCCAAGAGCCTGTGGTCACAGGTGAACGTGGACAAGGTCGCGGAGCTGAGCGCCGCGGGGCGGATGCGTGAGCCCGGGCTCGCCGAGGTGCGCAGGGCGCAGGCGGACGGGCGGTGGACGCACGCCTACGAGTCGCAGCGGACGGCGGCGGTGCCACCGGACCTCGCGGCGGCCTTCGAGGCGGACCGGGCAGCCGCAGAGGCGTTCGAGGCACTCGACCGCACCGGGCGCTACCAGGTGATCCTGCCGTTGCTGCAGGCGCTCACGCCGGAGACCAGGCGGGCCCGGCTCGACCGCGCGGTGCGGCTGCTGGGGGGAGGCGGGGCTGCCGGGTGATCCGGCCGTGCTCCCGCGAGCGCAGGGGTGCGGGGGCGAAGTGGGCGGGTGGAATGCGTCAGGCCCGGCCTCCCCGCGGGAGACCAGGCCTGACGGAAGACGGAGTCGCAGGTCAGGAGCGCTGGTCGCGCGCCTTCTCGGCCTTCTCCGCCTTCTCGGCGTGCTTCTCCTTGATGCGGACCGTTTCCTTGCGGACCTCGGCCTGCGTGCCGCGCTCGCGCTGGAGCCACTCGGGGGCTTCCTGCTTCAGCGCTTCGATCTGCTCCGTGGTGAGGGGCTCGGTGACCCCGCCGCGGGCGAGGCCGGCGATGGACACGCCGAGCTTGGCCGCCACCACCGGTCGGGGGTGCGGACCGTTGGCGCGCAGCTCGTTCAGCCACTGGGGCGGATCGGCCTGGAGCGCACTCAATTCGCTGCGCGAGACGACACCCTCCTGGAACTCAGCGGGGGTGGCCTCGAGGTACACGCCCAGCTTCTTCGCCGCGGTCGCGGGCTTCATCGTCTGGGTGTTCTGGTGCGACGTCATGGTGTCAAGAGTATCGAGCGTGTGCGCTACCTCCGACCACGACCGGTAACCTTGCGGGGTGACAGGCTCGGAAGTACCCCATTCGTTCCGGCTCGCTTATGTCCCGGGGGTGACACCCAGCAAGTGGGTGCGTATCTGGAACGAGCGGCTGCCCGACGTCCCGCTGACCCTGGTCGCGGTGTCCCCGGTCGAGGCGTGCAGCGTGCTGCGGGCGGGCGGCGCGGACGCCGGGTTCGTGCGGCTGCCGGTCGACCGTGACGACCTCAGCGCGATCCCCCTCTACACCGAGACCACGGTGGTCGTGGTCCCCAAGGATCACCTCGTGGCCGCCGCGGAAGAGGTGTCCACCGAGGATCTCGCCGACGAGATCGTGTTCCACCCGCTCGACGACACCCTGGAGTGGGAGCAGCTGCCGGGCAAGCCCGCGATCGAGCGCCCCGAGACGACGGCGGACGCGATCGAGCTGGTGGCCGCCGGGGTGGGCGTCCTCGTCGTCCCGCAGTCGCTGGCCCGCCTGCACCACCGCAAGGACCTGACCTACCGGCCGGTGTCCGACGCGCCCGCCTCGCGGGTCGCGCTGTCGTGGCCGCAGGAGGAGACCACCGATCTGGTGGAGGAGTTCATCGGGATCGTCCGCGGCCGGACCGTGAACAGCACGCGGGGGCGCGCACCGACCCCGCCGCAGCCCAAGGCGAAGCGCAAGCGCCCGGAAACGGGTGCGGGTGGCGGCGGTGGCGGCGCGCAGCGGAAGCCGGGGGCCGGGAAGTCCTCGTCCGGGAAGCCGGCGGGCAAGAACCCCCGCGGGGCCTCCGGCGGTCCCAAGGGCGGAAAGGGCGCGAAGGGCGGAAAGGGCGGCAGGCCCGGCCGTCGCCCGTAGGACCGGCCGTCGCCCGTAGGACCGGCAGGGCCGCCCGCGACGGCCGGGCTTCGGGGATCCCGCTCACCTCGCGGTGTATGCAGGAGGGATGGATCTCCGGCCGCCGTCGCACCCTCGTCACCACCGGTCCCGCAAGGTGAGCCACGCGCAGCTGGCGGTCCCGTTCGCGCTGATCGCCGTCGTGACCCTGATCGACGTGCTCGCTCCGCCCGAGGTGCACCTCGGACCCTTCCTGGCCGCCGCACCGGCGGTGACCGCGTCGTTCGCGGGGCCCCGGATGACGGCCTTCGTCGGTCTGGTCGCCGTACTGGCCCAGGTGGTGGTCGCGACGGCGCGCACCAGCCTGACCGATCTGAACCACACCTTCCAGATCATCGCGCTCGTGATGATCTCGGTGTTCGTTACCTTCTTCGCCCACCTGCGCGAGGTGCACGAGAAGGAGCTGACCCAGCTGCGCTCGGTGGCGGAGACCGCCCAGGAGGTGGTCCTGCGGCCGCTGCCCGACCGGATCGGCCCGCTGGGTGTCGCCTCCGTGTACCTGGCCGCCGCGGCCGAGGCCCAGATCGGCGGTGACCTGTACGCCGCCGCCCGGACGGCCACCGGCACGCGGCTGATCATCGGCGATGTCCGGGGCAAGGGGCTGGAGGCGGTCGGGGACGCCGCGCTGGTACTGGGCGCCTTCCGGGCCTCCGCCCACCAGGAGGCCGGGCTGCCGGGCCTGGTGGACTACCTGGAGGCGGCGGTCTCCGCGGACCTGGACGGCGCCGGGGACGAGGGCGAGAGCTTCGTGACCGCGGCCGTCCTGGAGATCCCCGACGCCGAGCCGGTGCTGCACCTCGTCAGCTGCGGCCATCCGCCGCCGCTGCTCGTGCTGCGCGACGGCGGCGCCGAGCAGCTGGAGGTGGACCGGCCCGCGCCGCCGCTGGGGCTCGCCGGGCTCGTGGCGTCGGCGGTCACCGCGCAGACCTTCGCCTTCGCCGAGGGTGACGTCCTGCTCCTGTACACGGACGGTGTCCTGGAGGCACGCGACCGGACGGGTACCTTCTACCCGCTGGCGCGGCGCGTGACCGCCTGGTCGGGACTGCGCCCCCAGGCACTGCTGGACCGGCTGTGCGAGGACCTGCTCGAGCACGCGGCCGGCAACACCCTGGACGACGACGCGGCGATGGTCGCGATCGAGCGGCCCGCGGCACCGTAGGCCGGTCCCGGTTTGCCAGAATCGGATCATGCTGACCCTCGGAACGATCGTTATGGGAGCCGCGGACGTGCGGCGGGCCGCGGAATTCTGGAGCCGGGCGCTGGGGTACGTACCCCGTGACGGCCAGGTGGACGACGGCTGGACGGTCCTGGTCCCGGCCGACGGCGGCGGGCCGGGCCTGGCGCTCGGCCGCAGCGTCACGCCCGTACAGGAACGGCCGCGCGTCCACCTCGACCTGTACGCGGCGGACGCGGCGGAGCAGGCGGCGGAGGTGGAGCGGCTGGTCTCGCTGGGTGCCCGGCACGTCGACTGGGATTCCTACCCGGAGGACCCGGATTTCGTGGTGCTGGCCGACCCCGAGGGCAACCGCTTCTGCGTCATCGACGCCACGCACGGCTGAGGCCGTCGGCGAGAACGGGCCGCGCGTCCGCGGCTTCCCCGGTCGGTCCATACCGCGGCCTCCTGCATGGATCCGCGCAGGTCAAGCGGGTGTTGGGCGGCCCGGTTCGGCTCGGGGGGAGCCAAACCGGGAGCCACGCCGCTCCAGTGCGGTGACCGAGAGGGTTCACCGGGCTGGTGAAGCGTCTTGTGCTTATGGCTGATGAGTGACGCCGCTACCGGAAGCGGGAGACGAAGCGGCGCTGCCAGGGTGTCTCGACGGCGCGCGGAGCGTAGTGCTCCCGGACGTAGGCGACGGCCTCACGGCGGGGTACCCCGTCCAGCACGGCAAGGCATGCCAGTGCGGTGCCGGTCCGTCCGTGTCCGCCGGCGCAGGCGATCTCGACGCGTTCGGTCTCGGCGCGTGTCCATGTCTCGCGCAGCGCGTCGGCGGTGGTGGCGCGGTCGGACGGCAGCCAGAAGTCGGGCCAGCGGAGCCAGCGGCTTTCCCAGGCGACCGGCGGTGGCCTGCGGCCCAGCAGGTAGAGCGCGAAGGTGGGCTGCGGGCCGTGCGGGAGTGGCCGGCTCAGTCCCCGGCCGCGGACGAGCCGGCCTGAGGGAAGTCGCAGCACGCCCGCCATCGTGGGTTCCCATGTGGCGGTCACGGTGCGAGCGTAGCCCCCGTGCGCGCGACGGGGTCTGCGCGCCGGTTACCGGAGCGCCTCGTGGAGCACGCACTTGGAGGCCGGCTGGATCGACAACGCCTACTTCGAGGTCTGCAAGATCGGCGCCAGCAGCGGCGTGATCGCGAGCTGCGAGGCCTCGGGCGTGATGAACAACCCGTTCGACGACTCCTCCATGTAGGACGCACGACGAGGGGGTGTCACCCGTACGCGGGTGACACCCCCTTTCGCCTGTCTCCGACCGTCGGCCCGGGGCCGGTCAGTCCGTCTCGAAGGAGACGATCAGGCAGCCCTTCGCCTTCCCGTGGGACGCGCGCACTCCCCCAGGGATGCTGCCGAGTCTCTGCGCCGCGCCGGCTCGGAGGACGTAGACCTCAGCGCGGAGCTCCTTCCTGATGCCCCTCTTTTCCCTGCCTTAAGCGGAACCTAAGACTCATCAGGGCCGCACCGAAACGAACGAATGTCCGTTTCGGTGCGGCTAGCGTGCTGCCGATCCCCAACTCCCCAGTAACACAGAGGCAGGCACGCGATGGGCAGCACAGTCGGGCACCGGCGCAGGACGGGCCGTACGGCGAAGGTCACGGGCGCGATCGTGGCGGCGGCGGTGATCGGTGGGGCGGCCTTAGCCTTCACCGGGACCGCGCAGGCGACCTCCGTCGGAGCCGTCTACACCAAGTCCAGTTCCTGGAACGGCGGTTACACCGGCCAGTACGTCATCACCAACGGCACCGGCACGGCGCAGTCCGACTGGACTCTCCAGTTCGACCTGCCGGCGGGCACGAAGATCGACTCGCTCTGGAACGGCACCCACACGGTCTCCGGTCGCCGGGTGACCGTGAAGCCCGCGAGCTGGAACGGGCAGCTGGCGGCCGGGGCCTCCGTCACCGTCGGCTTCGTCGCGAGCGGAACCGGCACCCTGGGCAACCCCACCGGGTGCCTGATCAACGGGGTGAAGTGCTCGGTGGACCAGGGCGCCACGGCCCAGCCCAGCGGGCGCCCCACCGCCCAGCCCACCGTCACGGCGAGCCCGGCCCCGACCGCGTCCGCCACATCCGCCGCGCCCACCGGGACCAAGTCGCCCTCCCCCACGGCGACCGCCCCCACCGGCACTCCCGCCCCCGGGGGCGGCGGCGCGCGCTTCGCCCCGTACGTCGACACCTCCCTGTACCCCGCCTACGACCTGCTCGACACCGCGACGAAGACCGGGGTGAAGGAGTTCCACCTCGCCTTCATCACCTCCGGCGGCGGCTGCGCACCGCTGTGGGGCGGCGTCACGGACCTCGCGAACGACAAGGTCGCCGCTCAGATCGGTGCGCTGCGCGCCAAGGGCGGCGACGTACGGGTGTCGTTCGGCGGGGCCGCCGGTCACGAACTGGCGCTGAACTGCGCCACCGTGGACGAGCTGGCCGCCGCGTACGGCAAGGTCGTCGACCAGTACCGGCTCACCAAGGTCGACTTCGACATCGAGGGCGCGGCCCTGCCGGACACGGCGGCCAACGCGCGCCGTGCGCAGGCCATCGCCCGGCTGCAGAAGTCCCACCCGGGCCTGGACGTGGCCTTCACGCTGCCCGTGATGCCCGAGGGCCTGACCCAGCCGGGTGTGGCGCTGCTGGCCGACGCCAAGAAGAACGGTGTGCGGGTCGACGCCGTCAACGTCATGGCGATGGACTACGGTCCCGCGTACAGCGGGGACATGGGGCAGTACGCGATCCAGGCCGCGACGGCAACGCAGGCGCAGGTCAAGGGGGTGCTCGGGCTGTCCGACGCGGCGGCGTGGAAGGCCGTGGCCGTCACGCCGATGATCGGCGTGAACGATGTCGCGAGCGAGATCTTCACGGTGGAGGACGCGACCCAGCTCGTGGAGTTCGCCGCGTCGAAGGGGATCGGCCGACTGGCCATGTGGTCCTCCACGCGGGACAAGCAGTGCGCGGCCGGGGCCGTCAACCATGCCGACGCGACGTGCAGTTCGATCCTCCAGCAGCCGCTGGCCTTCACCAAGGCGTTCTCCGCGCTCAAGTAGCCGAACAGGGAACGGACGACGGGCCTGCCGCACATGACGTGCGGCGGGCCCGTCGGCCGTGGCCCCGTTCGGCCGTGACCCCGTGGCCCTACGCGTGGATGCCCGCGCGGGTGGCGAGGTCGAGGGCCGCGTCGAGGCGTGGGGCCGGGCGGCCTTCGGTGTGGCCCGCCGCCAGCAGCGCCGCCACGGCGTCCGCGCCGGCCTTGCGTTCCCGCGCCAGGGCCGTGAACCGGGCGACGGCCTCGGTCAGGCTCCGCTGCAGTGCGTGCGGGGCGTCGAACGAGGACACGGTGAGTCCGAGGAACTCCTCCTCGTCCGAGCCCACCCAGGCCGCGGCCCCCTCCAGTCCGTCCTCCCGCACCTCGTCGGGGTACGGGATGCGGTGCCACGCGCCGTTCTCCCACCAGTAGACGAAGCCGAAGAGATTGCCGGCGGCGTCGTCGCGCAGGAGGTCCCAGGGCAGCCAGTCGGGGCCGCCCGCGAGGAAGTCGATCTGCTCTCCGCCGACATGGGTGTGGCTGCCGTCGGGGTCCTGGCCGCAGAACACCGCGTGCCCGCCGTCCAGCAGGGTCAGGCGCCACCAGCCGTCCGCGCCGGTCGAGTGGCACCACAGGCCGTCGTCGTCGAGGGCGAACTCGGTGCTCGTCGAGCACGCGGCGTCGACGATGGCCATGGTCACCGCTCTGGACCAGAGCAGTTCGGGGTGTTCGAGGTCTTCGGGCCGGCTCGGCGTGTGCATCGTGTTGTCTCCTCCCGGGTGCCGGGAAAGCCTCGCACGCGGGCCCGGGTCGGGCGAAATGCCGGTGGCCGGACGGGTACGGCGGCCGGGTACGGCCCCACCGGGCGGGGAAGGCCGTTCAGGCCGTGTGGCGCCCGCGCGGCCCGGGGCGCGGCAGACACCCCGTGACCCCGCCGCTCACGCGCTGCCCGCATGCTGAGAAGATCCCGGCCCCATCAAGCCCGCCCCCGTGCGGATCCCGCCATTGTGGCCGCCGGGCCAACTCCCGTACCGGAATGGCGGGTTACGGTCCGGCCATGTCTTCGAACACACGAACCCTCCCTGCTCCGCACAGCCGCCGAGCCCTGCTGCGCACCGCCGTCGCGGGCACGGCGGCGGCCGCCGGAGCGGGTCTGACCCTCGGCGCGGCCTTTCCCGCCTTCGCCGCCTCGTGGGATCCGGAGAGCGCCGAGCCCGTGACCACCCCCGCGCAGGCCCTGCGCCGGCTGGCGGCCGGCAACCAGCGGTGGCGGGCCCAGGACCAGGAGCACCCGCACGAGTCCGCGGCCGTGCGCCGTCGGCTCGTCCAGGGCCAGCAGCCCTTCGCGATCGTGCTGGGCTGCGTCGATTCGCGCGTTCCGCCCGAGCTGGTCTTCGACCAGGGGCTGGGTGACCTGCTGACCGTACGGTCGGCGGGCGAAGTGCTGGACGAGGCGGTTCTGGGGAGCATCGCGTACGGGGTTCTGGAGCTGCGCATACCGCTCGTGCTGGTCCTGGCCCATCAGTCGTGCGGAGCGGTCGCCGCGGCGGTCCACGCCGACGAGTCGGGCGAGCCGCTCCCCGCTCATATCCAGTACCTGGCCGATCAGATACGGCCTTCCATCGATCACAGCCAGCACGGCCAGGCCCGCGTCGACGCGACGATCAACGCGCACGTGCGCAACGTCCGCAGACGGCTCGCGGCCGAGCCCGACCTCGCCGGGAAGGTGGCGGCGGGCGAACTGGCCGTGCTCGCCGCCCGCTACGAGCTGCGTGACCAGCACGTACGCACCCTGGCCTGACGGCGGTGCCGCGTGCGGGCCCACCCCGGTCGAGCCTCCGGCCGGGATGGGCCGCGGTTCACGACATTCAGGCGTTGATGCAGACGTTGCCGCCGGCCGGGTTGAGCGCGCCGATCACGTTGACGCTGTTGCCGCACAGGTTGACCGGAACGTGGATCGGGATCTGGATCAGGTTGCCCGAAAGCACACCGGGCGAGCCGGCCGCGATGCCCTCCGCGGTGGCGTCCGCCGATGCCGAGGACGCACCGCCGATGACCGCCAGCCCGAGCACCAGGGCAAGACCCGCACTCTTCAGAACACGCGACACGTGACATCTCCTTGTAACCGCACAGCGGTGCCGGAGCACCGCACGGCCCCGAGCGGGGCCGTCGCCCTTTCCTTCGGCAGCTGACGGCCTCCTGGCCTGCTTCCGGCCGCCCGGTTCCCTCGAATAGGTGGCCCCGCGCCTCCGTTCGGAGGTACGGGAGCGCCGTCGGGCTCTGGTGACCCGGCCCGTTTGCCGGACCACCCGGCCGGCTCCCCGGTCCTGTGCCGCTTCCCCGCCCGAGATTCCCCAGTCGACGGGACAAGTTCCCCTATCGATCGGGAACCGCGGAAATCTAGCCTCGCTACTGCCTGTCCGCGAGTCGGATCTCTGTGATCGAGGGGGAAGTGTGGCTGATCGGGAGGTTGCTGTTCCGGCGACCGGTGCGGGTCCGGCGAATCTGGCCCTGGCGGCCGCCGTCGAGGAACCGGGATCGGCCGAACTGGCGGACGGCACGCTGCTGCTGGAACGGAGCCCTGACATCACATGGCAGCGCTACCTGCTGATGCCCTGGGCCCGCAGCCGGGTCTCCTTCCTCAAGGACCTCGTCACCCCGCGCAATCCGAGCAGCCGCTCCGGCTTCCTGAACTGCCTCCATGCGCAGGGCCGGCTGGACGCGTTCGTGAACCGGGGGACCTTCCGCCCCTTCCGGCGGGAGTTCTCCGACTGCCTCCCATGGGTCGCCGCCTCCCACGACATCCTCACCGGCCTCCTCGCCCCCCGCGCCACCACCGGAACCGGGAGCGCCCGATGAAGCGGACGTTGGTGATCGCCCCCGGCCCGACCGCGAACGGCGATCTGCACCTGGGCCACCTGGCCGGCCCGTTCCTCGCCGCGGACGTCTGTGCGAGGTACGCGCGTTCCGCCGGCCAGGACGTGCTGTTCGGCACGGGCGTGCACTTCACGCAGAACTACATCGTGACCACCGCCCGAAGGCTGGGCGTGCCGCCCGAGGAGCTGCGCGTACGTTCGGCCGCGCAGGTCGAGGAGACCCTGGCGGCCGTCGGTATCGAGCCGGACGGCTTCGTCCGGTTCGGCGACCGGTACGTGAAGACGGTCCGGCACTTCTTCGAGCGCCTGCACAGCATGGGCAAGCTCCGGCTGCGGGCCGTGAAGTTCCCGTACGCGCCGCACACCGGCGAGTACCTCACGGACGCCTACGTGCGCGGCGGCTGCCCGGTGTGCCTCGCCGAGGGCTGCGCCGGGCTGTGCGAGAACTGCGGGCACTGGATCGCCTCCGCCGACCTCATCGCACCGCGCTCGACCCTGGACCCGGACGGTCCGGTCGAACTGCGGGAGCAGCAGGTCCTGGTGCTTCCCCTGGAGGACCATCGCGAGGCGCTCGTGGAGTACTTCGCCGGGCGCGGCGCGACGATGCGGCCGCGGCTGGCCCAGATGATCGAGGAGATCCTGTCCCGGCCGCTCCCGGACTATCCCGTCACCCTGCCGATCTCCTGGGGCATCCCCGCACCGTTCCCGGAGGTCGCCGGTCAGGTGATCTACGCGGATGCCGAGACCATCGCCTGGAGCATGCACTGCACGGCGCTCGCGGCCGAGCGGCGCGGGGCGGTGCTCGCCGCCGACGACGAGCTGTGGTTCTCCGACGCCGGCACGCAGGTGGCGTACTTCTTCGGCTCCGACGCCGGTTTCGCCTTCGCGGTGGCCGGCGCCGCGATGCTGCTGGCGCTGGGCGGCTACACGCTGCCCGAGCACTTCGTCACGAACGAGTTCTACGAGCTGGACCACGACAAGTTCTCCACCAGCCGGGGTCATGTCGTGACGGGGCGGGAGCTGGCCGCCGAGGTGCCGAGGGACCTCGTGCGGTTCTATCTCGCGGCGACCGGGCCGGACTTCCAGCGCACCAACTTCAACCGCGCGGCCCTGGAGCACGTGACCGGCACCCGGCTCGTGCAGCCCTGGAACCGGGTGGTGGACAAGGTCGCCGCGTGGGCGGACCGGGGACCGCTGCCGGTGTCCCGGCGGTCCAGGGCTGCGGCGGGGCTCATGCTGGAGCGGTTCGCCGCAGCCTACGACGTGCGCCGGTTCAGCCTGACCTCGGTGGCCTTCACCCTGTCCGAGCAGCTGGCGCGGCTCGACCGGTGGGAGGTGGGTCCCGGCGACGCGGGCGACTTCTGCCACGAGGTGGAGGTGTTCCTGCGCTGCGCGGCGCCGGTCCTGATCGACCTGGCCGGGGAGGCCCTGCCGGAGCGGACGATCCCCGCCCGGCCGGACACCACACAGGTCACGCCCGTACGGTTGCCACGGCTGGCGGAGACGCGGCCGTGAGCGCGGCGGCCGCCTCCCGGCAGGTGATCGTCGTGGGAGCGGGCGTCACCGGGTTGCTGACCGCGGTGGAGTGCGCTCTCGCGGGCCACCGCGTGACCGTGCTGGACAGGGGCCCGATCCCGAACCCGGCGTCGAGCTCCTGGGACCAGCACCGGGCCATCCGGACCCTCGACGCGGACGACGCGCAGGCCACCGGGCACATGGTCGCCGCCCACCGGCGGTGGCTGGAGCTGGAGGCCCTGCTGGGCGCCGGTTTCTACCGGCGCGTGGGGGTGGTCACCGCCTGGCCCCGGGAGCGCCTTGCCTCGGTGACCGCGGCGGCCGCCACCGCGGGTGTGCCCGTACGGACGGTCGATCCGCGGTGCCTGCCGCATCTGCGGTTTCCCGCCGGTTCGGCGGCCGTGCTGGAGGCCGACGGCGGCGTCCTGCTGGCGGACCGGGTGCTGCGGGCCGCGGTCCGGTGGCTCACCGGGCATCCGGCGGTGACCGTGCGGCCGTACAGCCCGGCCGTGTGGATCGACGTGGACGGCGTGCACGTCCTGCTGACCGACGGCGAGAAGCTCGGCGCCGACCTGGTGCTGGTCGCGGCCGGGCCGTGGACCCGGGATCTGGTCGGGCATCCGGTCGTACTGCACCGCCAGACCATGGTCTACCTGCGGCCGCCCGCGGACGCGGCGCGGTGGTGGGGGACGGCGCCCGCCGCGGGCGGCATCGGCGCGGACGGACGGGCCTGGGTGATGCCGCCGGGCGGCGGCGCCCTCCTGAAGATCAGCTCGGACGCCGTGTCCCGGGAAGTGGACGGCACCGCGGGTGCCGCGGAGGAGGACCAGGCGCCCTGGGTGGCCCGGCTGGCCGGGGCGGCACCGCTGTCCGGCCTGGAGCGCTACACCGTGGCGGCGGTCAGGGAGTGCCACTACGCGAGCGCCGCGGACACGGGCGGCGCCGTTCTCGCCCGCGTGGGTCCCGCCGTGTGGTCGCGGGCGGCCTGCGGCGGCTCCGGATTCAGTCAGGCTCCGCTCGTCGCGGGGCGGATCGTCGATGCCTTGATGAAGGGAGCGGCATGAAGAAGGAGGAGACTCCGATCGGTGTGTTCGAGGCGCTGAAGGCGACCCCGGCCCCGGTGCGTTATCTGCTCGGCGGTGTGCTGATCAACCAGCTCGGCGCGTTCGTCCAGACGTTCCTCGTGCTGTACCTGACCTTCCGCGGAATGCCGGTCGCCGCCGCGGGTCTGGCTCTCGTCGCCTACAGCGTGGGGTCGATCTTCGGCACCATGCTGGGCGGTGAGTTCACGCAGCGGTTCGGTCCGCGGGCCACGATCGTCGCGGCCATGGCGGGCTCCGCCCCGCTGGTGGCGGCGATCTCGTGGCTGAGCGGGCCGGGCAGGCTGTGGCCGCTGCTCGTCGTCGTGGGGCTCGCGGGCCTGTTCACCCAGGCCTACCGGCCGGCGGCCGCCGTGATGCTGAGCGACCTGATGCCGGACCGGTACCAGGTCATGGCGTTCTCGATGATGCGGATCGCCCTGAACATCGGTGCGGCCCTGGCGCCGCTGATCGCCGCCGGCCTCATCCTGGTCGACTGGGACCTGCTGTTCTGGATCGACGGCGGTACCGCGCTGGTCTACTCGCTGCTGGCCTTCGCCCTGCTGCCGGGGAAGACCGTGCGGGAGGAGCCCGACGCCGGGTCCGCGTCCGCGTCCGAGGGCGCGTCCGGGGGCGCGTCCGAGGGCGCGTCCGAGGGCGCGTCCGGGGGCGCGTCCGAGGGCGCGTCCGGGGACGGGAGCAAGCCCTCCGACGAGGCGACGGCAGGGGCGACGGTGGCGGCCGAAGTCCCGGCCGACGGCGGCGGGCCGGCCGGGCGCAGCTCCTCGGGCTACGCCGCGATGCTGCGCGACCGTAAGTACCTCTTCTACCTGGCCGCCGTGCTGCTCGGCTCGCTCACGTACGCCCAGGGTCATATCGCGCTGCCACTGGAACTCGCCGCCGACCACTACCCGACCAGCTTCTACAGCACGGTGCTCACGGTGTCGTCCGTCGTGCTCATCACGTGCGAGCTCAAGATCACCGCGTACCTCAGCAGACTGCCGAAGCACGTCCGCGTCATCACCGGCCACCTGGTGGAGGCCCTCGGCCTCGCCGTCTACGGACTGTCCTCCCGGTCCGGGGCGTTCACGATCGCGGGCGTCGTCCTGGTCGTGGCGGGGATCATGATCGCCGCCCCGAGCATGTTCGCCCACCCGGCGACCTTCCCCCAGGCGGTGAAGGCCCGCTACATCGGCACGATGCAGGCGGTGGGCGGCGCGGCCGGGGCCCTCGCGCCGCTGTTCGGCGTGTACGCCTGGACCGCGCTCGGCAGCGGCTTCTGGCTGCTGTGCGGTGTGGTCACCGCGATCGCCGGACTGCTCGCCCTGGCGGGTGTGAGACAGCCGCCCGAACCGGCTCCCGCCGGCGGCCCGGAGGCGGACACCGCCGGGAAGACGGAAGCGGTCGGGGGTGCCGCATGACGGGGAGGCGGCCCGGAGCGGGCCGGCCGGTCCTGGTGGTCGGTTTCGTGGGCGTCACGCTCGCCGCGATCGGGGCGTTCCAGCCGGACGGCTCGGTGATCTACGTCGAGGAGCCGGACGTCGTCCGCAAGCGGCGGGTGCACGAGCAGATCGACGGGGTGGCCTTCGTCCGCGGCCTCATCGAGTGGGAGTACCACCTTTCGGGGAAGGCGGACGAGTTCTTCAACGCCCATCCGGGCCTCGACCCCGCCGCGGTCGTCCCGGCCGTCGAGTACGCCACGCCGTTCGCCGCCCGGCTCGCGGAACGCTACGGTCTGCCGGGCGCCGGTCTCGGCGCCGCGCAGATCCTCCGGGACAAGGCGCTGCTGCGGCGGGTGAGTGCGGCCGCCGGCATCGCGAACCCGGTGAGTGTGCCCGTACGGGGTCCGGCCGACGTGCTGGCCTTCCTGCGGGGCCGGTCGGGGCGGCCCGTCGTCCTCAAGCCGGCGAACCGTCAGGCGTCGGTGGGCACCCAGGTGATCCATGATGCGTCGGAGGTCGGACAGGCGTGGGAGAACTGCCTCGTCCAGGACGAGGGCGTCTTCGTGCCCGACCGGCCCATGGCGCTGTCCATGCTGGCCGAACAGTACGTCGAGGGGCCCGAGTTCAGCGTCGAGATGCTGGTACGGGACGGCGCCGCGCTGTTCGTCAACGTCACGGGGAAGCAGTTGTTCCCGGGGCCCCACCCGGTGGAGCTGGCCCACACCGTGCCGGCGGACATCCCGGAGGACCTCGCGCGGCTGCTCGGTGCGCGGACCGAGCGCCTGGTGGAGGCCGTCGGCTTCCGTGACGGGATCGTCCACGGCGAGTGGATCGTCTCGGAGGGTGTTCCGTACCTGGTGGAGTGCGCGGGCCGGCTGCCCGGCGGGGGCATTGTCGACACCATCCAACTTGCCTACCCGGTCGAGCTGTTGCGCAGTTACTACGCGGTACTGAAGGGCGAGGAGCTGCCGGGCGAACTGCCCCGGCGCGCGAAGGGCGGCGCGGCCGTGCGGTTCATCACGGCCGCGCCGGGCCGGGTGGCCGCCGTGCACGGCGTCGAGGCCGCCCGGCAGGCGGACGGCGTGTTCCTGGCCGCGGTCACCGTGGGGCCGGGTCAACCGGTCGGCGAGGTGCGCCACTCCTGGCACCGGGCGGGCATCGTCATGGCCACCGCAGACAGCTCGGCCGAGGCGCTCCGGCGGGCCGAGGCGGCCGCCGGCATGGTCCGAATCGACATCGAGGGGGAAGAGTGAGCGAGCGGGAAGTCGGTGTTCTGGCGATCGGTGCGGGTCCGGCGAATCTGGCCCTGGCGGCAGCCATCGAGGAATCGGGATCGGACGCCTTGGCGGACGGCACGCTGCTGCTGGAGCAGGGGCCTGACATCAAATGGCAGCGCGACCTGCTGATGCCCTGGGCCCGCAGTCAGGTGTCCTTCCTCAAGGACCTCGTCACGCTGCGCAATCCGACCAGCAGGTTCTCCTTCCTGAACTTCCTCCATGCACAGGGGCGGCTGGACGAGTTCGTGAACCTGGGGACCTTCCACCCCTTCCGGTGGGAGTTCTCCGACTACCTCCAGTGGGTCGCCGCCTCCCTGGAACGGGTCCGGATCCGCTACGACGCCCGCGCCGCCCAAGTCGACCCCGTGCACGGCACGGACGGCTCGCTCACCGGCTGGACCGTACGGCTGACCGACGGCGACACGATCCGCTGCCGCGACCTGGTCATCGGCGGCGGCCGCGACCCCCGCGTCCCCGAGGTGTTCGCCGGTCTCCCCGGGGACCGGCTGATCCACAGTGCCCAGTACCGGACCAGGATCACGCAGATACCGAAGGACCAGCCCGTCCGGGTCGTGGTCGTCGGCGGGGCGCAGAGCGCCGCGGAGATGTTCTTCGCGCTGCACGAGAACCTGCCGGCCAGTCGGATCACCATGGTGGTGCGTTCGATCGGGCTGCAGAACTACCAGTCCAGCAAGTTCGTCAACGAGCTGTTCTTCCCGTCCTTCGTGGACGAGTTCTACGACGCCCCGGCCGAGGTCCGTGCGCAGCTCCTGGACGAGATGCGGTTCACGAACTACGCGGGGCTCGCGCCGCCGTTCCTCGACGAGCTCTACACGATGCTCTACCGGCAGAAGACGGTGGGGCCGCAGCGCTCCGAGGTGCGTGCGATGACCGAGGTCGCGGGTGCGCGGACCGAGGGCGGGGAGGTGGTGCTCGATCTGCGGGACCGGTTGAGCGGCAAGATCGAGCCGCTGCGCTGCGACCTGGTGGTGCTGGGGACCGGCTTCGACCCGCGCAAGCCCGCGCTCGTACGGGAGCTGGCCGCGCGGGTGGGCCTGGACGAGGTCACCGTCGGCCGGAACTACAGGGTCGACCTCGGCGCGTCCGCCTGGGGCGCCGTCTACCTCCAGGGCGTCAACGAGGAGACCCACGGCATCGCCGACTCCCTCATCAGCGTCCTCGCCCACCGCTCCCACGACATCCTCACCGACCTCCTCGCCCGCCGCGCCGCCACCGGAACCGGGAGCGCCCGATGAGCGCCGGCCGGGGCACGCTGCTGGTCATCGGCAGCGGCCTGAAGGTGTACCGGGAGTACCTGATCGCGCCGATCCGCCGCCGCGCCCGGGCGGCGGGTCTGGACATGGTGCTGCTCAACAATCTGAGGCCCACGTGGCAGCGTGACTACTTCGACGAGATCATCGTCGCCAACGTCTTCGACTCCGAGGCGATGGGGGCGGCGGCCCGGGAAGTGGCTTCCCGGCGCCGGATCGCCGGCCTGATGTGCTGGGACGAGCCGCTTGTCCTGGACGCCGGACTGCTCGCCGCCGAGTTCGGCGTGCCGGGTCTGTCCGTACCGGGCGTGCGCGGCTGCCGCGACAAGCGGCGCACCCGGGCCGAACTCACCGCGGCGGGCCTCTACCAGCCGGGCTTCGAGCTGACCACCACGGTCGAGCAGGCCAGGGCGGCGGCCGACCGGATCGGCTATCCGGTCGTGATCAAGCCCCGGGCGATGGGGGCGAGCATCGGGGTCGTGTTCGCGGCCGGCGCGGCCGAGGTGGAAGCGGCGTTCCGGATCGCCCTGGCCGCGAGCGAGGTCGATCCGGGGCCCTACCGCGCGAGCGCCATGGTCGAGGGGTACGCGCCCGGCCCGGAGATCAGCGTCGACGGCGCCGTCCACAAGGGCGAGTACCTGCCGATGTTCCTGGCCCGTAAGCACAGCAGCGACCAGCCGTACTTCGAGGAGGTGGGGCACCTGGTCGACGCGGGCGACCCGCTGATGGCGGACCAGGAGCTGATGAGCACCCTGGCCCGGGCCCACCGGGCGCTCGGCATCGAGGACGGCATCACCCACAGCGAGCTGCGCCTGACCGGACGCGGGCCTCTCGTCATCGAGATCAACGGCCGCCTCGGCGGGGACCTGATCCCCTTCCTCGGCAGGACCGCGACCGGTATCGAGCCCGGTGACGTGCTGTTCGACGTGGCCACCGGGCAGCGCCCCGACACCCGGCCCACCCGCCGGGCGGTGGCCGGTATCCGGTTCGGCTACCCGGAGCGGGACTGTCTCCTGCGTTCGGTGCGCGTACCGGCCGAGGCACCCGGCCTGGTCACGGCCGCACCGATGGCCGAACCGGGCACCACCCTGCGGCTGCCGCCGGGCGGCTACCTGGCACGCCACTCCTTCGTGGTGTGCGAGGCCGACGACACCCGGACCTGCCTCGACCGGCTGGACACGGCCGAAGCACTGGTCGAGCTGGACGCCGTACCGATCGGCCCGCCGGATCCCGGCGCTCCGTTCGAGATGCCGGCCGGACTGCTCGACGTGGACGCATGACCACCACCGCGGAGACGGACCGGCCCGCGGCGACCGCAGCACACCATCACCCGAGGGGGAACGCATGAGCACGACCCGGAACCCGGGCACCGAAGCACCAACGACCGCCGAAGAGATCCTCGCGCGCGCCAAGGCCCTGGCGCCGCGCCTGCGGGAACGGTCGGCGGAGATCGAACAGGCCCGGCAGCTCCCGGCGGACGTGGTGGACATGCTGCGCGCCACCGGAGTGTTCCGGATGTGCTTCGGCCCCGAGTGGGGCGGTCCCGAGCTGACGTCGATGCAGCAGGCCGAAGTGGTGGAGACACTGGCCTACGGGGACGCCTCGGCCGGCTGGTGTGCGGCGATCGGCGCGATGACCGGGGCGATCAGCAACTTCCTGGACCCGGCCGTGGTCAAGGAGGTGTTCCCGAGCCTGGACATGATCACCGCCGGGCTGATCGCGCCGGCCGGGCACGCCGAGCGCGTTCCCGGCGGCTTCCGGCTCACCGGCCGGTGGTCGTTCGGCAGCGGGATCACCCATGCCGACTGGGTGACCTCCGGTGCGTTCATCTATCAGGACGGCAAGCCGTGGGCGAGCCCGGACGGCAGCAACGCGCACGCGTCGCGCCAGTTCCTGGTGCCGGCCCACGAGGTGGGGGTCGTCGGGAACTGGGACACCACCGGCCTGTGCGGCAGCGGGAGCAGCGACTACACGATCACCGACGTGTTCGTGCCCGAGGAGCACACCTACACCTTCTACAAGGTACGGGGCCGCACGGACACCCCGATCGCCCAGCCGGACTCCTTCATGCGCAGCCTGTGCGCGGTGCCGCTCGGAGTGGCCAGGGCCGCCCTGGACCACGCCCGGGAGACCGCGCTCACCCGGGTGGACAAGATGACCGACACGGTGTGGGCGGACACCTTCCGCGTACAGGTCACCCTCGCGGAGTGCGAGGCGGAGTTCAACGCCGCGCGCAGCGGTGTCCACAGCAGCTCGCAGCGGCACTGGGACGTACTGGCCGGCGGCGGCACGCTGGACGATCTGAGCGCCACCGAGCGGGCCGCGTCCTCGCTGGCCTGGGTGCATGCCTTCCGCACCTCGCGGGCGATCGTGAACCGGCTCTACGACCTGCTGCAGGCCTGGTCGATCAACCGGTCCTCGCCGATGGACCGCTGGATGCGCGACACCGCGACCATGTGCCAGCACGTCGCCGCCTCGGATCTGATCCTCGAATCGGGCGGTGCCTACCTGCTGGGCCGGCCGCCCAAGTTCCGGATGAGCCTCGGCATCGTCAAGTAGGGCCAAGTGAAGGGCGATCACATGACCATGACCCGGACCCCGGGGGCCGAGGTGCCCGCCACCACCGCGGCGGAGCTCCTCGCCCGTGCGAGGGGGCTGGCGCCGCTGCTGCGGGAGCGGTCGGCGGAGATCGAGGAGGCTCGGCGGCTGCCGGCGGACGTGGTGGACCTGCTGCGCGGCGCCGGGGTGTTCCGGATGGCCTTCGGCCGTGAGCTGGGCGGCCTGGCGCTGACCACGATGGAGCAGACCGAGGTCGCCGAGACGCTGGCGCACGGGGACGCCTCCGCGGCCTGGTGTGCGGTGATGGGCGCGAGCAGCGGGATCTTCAGCGCCTTCCTCGACGAGACGGTGGCCAAGGAGATCTTCCCCACCCCGGACACGATCATGGCCGGGCTGCTGCAGCCCACGGGGCACGCCGAGCGGGTGCCCGGCGGTTTCCGGCTCTCCGGCCGCTGGTCGTTCGGCAGCGGGATCACCCATTGCGACTGGGTGACCTCGGGTGCGTTCGTCTACGAGGACGGCAAGCCGTACGCGAGCCCGGACGGCAGCAATCCGCACGAGTCGAAGCAGTTCCTGGTGCCCCGGGAGCAGGTGGAGGTCATCGACAACTGGCACACCATGGGCATGCGCGGCACCGGCAGTTGCGACTACACGATGGCCGATGTCTTCGTACCCGGGGAGCACACGTACAGCTTCGGCAGGGTACGCGGCCGGCCCGGCCCGCTGGCCCAGCCGGACGCCTTCACCCGCAGTATGTGCGGCGTGGCGCTGGGGGTGGCCCGGGCCGCCCTGGACCACGCGCGGGAGATCGCCCGGACCCGGGTCGACCGGATGACCGGGGTGGCGTGGAAGGACCACTTCCGGGCGCAGGTCACGCTCGCCGAGTGCGAGGCGGACTTCCTCGCCACGCGGAACGGGGTGTACGGGAGCCAGCGGCGCCAGTGGGAGGTGCTGGCCGCCGGGGGCACCCTGGACGACCTCACTCCCGAGGAGCGCGCCGCGTCGCCGATCGCCTGGGTGCACGCCTTCCGTACCTCGCGGTCGATCGTCAGCCGGCTCTGCGACCTGCTCCAGACCTGGTCGATCCACCAGTCGTCGCCGATGGACCGCTGGATGCGCGACACCACCACCATGTGCCAGCACGCCACCGCACAGGACCGCATCCTCCAGTCGGCCGGCGCCTATCTGCTGGGCGGGAAGCCCGAGTTCGGGATCTGCCTCGGCATCGTCAGATAACCCGATTCGCCTGCGTGCAGGCCAGGGGGGAGAACGTCCGATGGGCCGAGGCCTGGTGCTTTTGGTCAATCCCAACAAGGTGCACCCACCGATCGCGCCCTATGCGCTCGATGTGCTCACGACCTCGTTGGAGGCCGCCGACTTCGAGGTCGAGGTGGTCGACCTCACGTTCCACCGGGAGGACTGGAAGTCCTGCCTCTCCGATTACTTCGGGGCTCGCAGTCCGGTCCTCGTCGGTGTCACCATCCGCAACACCGACACCGTCTACGCATTCGAGCAGCGCCCTTTCGTCGGTGAGCACAAGGAGATCATCACCGAGATCAGGCGGCTGACCGACGCGCCGATCGTCGGCGGCGGCATCGGTTTCTCCTCCATGCCCTTCGCGCTGGTCGACTACTTCGGCATCGATTTCGGGGTCAAGGGGCCGGGCGAGGAGATCATCTGCGACCTCGCCGACGCGCTGGTCACCGGGCGCGGCACGGACACGGTCAGCGGGCTCATCCGCAACACCCCGGAAGGGGTGACCCGGGTGCCGCCGCCGGCGCTCACCCTGTCGGGCCGCCGGACGGCGGCGGCGCTGCCCGCCGGGCAGTTCGAGGACCGGACCTGGCAGGTGGACCGCTCCGGGACGTACGTCCGCCGCTCCGGCGCACCGCACAAGGTGGACAACCTGCTGTACTACCAGCGCGGCGGGCTGGCCGGCATCCTCACCAAGAACGGCTGCACCTACCGCTGTTCGCACTGTGTGGAGCCGGACGCCAAGGGCATCCGGACGGGCCGGCGCGATGTCGCGGCCGTGGTCGACGAGATGCAGTCCCTGGCCGCGCAGGGGATCCTCGACCAGCACACCACCGACAGCGAGTTCAACCTGTCCATATCCCACGCCAAGAACCTGCTGCGCGAGATCGTCCGCCGCAAGCACGCCGACCCCGGCAATCCGCTGAACGAGCTGCGGCTGTGGGTCTACTGCCAGCCCTCGCCGTTCGACGAGGAGTTCGCCGGGCTGCTGGCCGCGGCGGGCTGTCGCGGGGTGAACGTCGGCTCGGACCATGTGCGTGCCGAGATGCTGAGCGGCTGGAAGATCACGGAGAAGGGCACCACGTACTACACCTTCGCCGACACCGAGCGCCTGGTCCGGCTCTGCCATGCCAACGGCATGCTGACCATGGTCGAGGCACTGTTCGGAATGCCGGGCGAGACACCGCAGAGCATGCGCGAATGCGTAGACGCGTTCATGGCGCTGGACGCCACGGTGACCGGCTTCTCGCTGGGGCTGCGGCTCTTCCCCCACACGCCCCTGGGCATCGCTATGGCCGAGCGCTGCGACGGTGTCCGGACGGTGGCGGGACTGCAGTCCAACACGGCCACCGAGCCGATCGTGCTGAAACCCCTGTCCAAGTGCTCCGGGCCGGTGGAGTACGAGCGGCAATTCATGTTCGACGAATCGGGCAACTTCCGTCTGGTCTGCTATTTCTCCCCGGATCTGCTGGAGGACACCGATACGGTCACCGATCCCTCCGGGCGCTGGAGCCGGTCCGTGGATCTCCTGTGGGAGCTCGTCGACCCCTCGGACTACCACCGGGTGATGCTGCCGACGCTGGCCGGATCCAGCGAGCACGACAACAACTACGCGGACAATCCGTTCCTGACGAGTCTGGGCGGGCTCGGATACACCGGCGCATTCTGGGCGCACTGGCGTGATCGGGAAGCGATCCTGCGCCGCGCGCAGGACGTCGGAGTGGTCGGGTCGGTGGGCGCGTGACATTGCCCGATTTCAATTGTCGGTGCATATGCGAAGGCCGCGGAATAAGGTGCGAATAGTGATGCCTCCGCCGGCATAACTATCGCGTTTCTTCTCACGCTCCTCACCGTTGCGGTGGGCCGGACCTCTGGACCATTCTGGGAACCGGCCGGTCAGCATGGACCGCCTTGCACGATCGAGTGGGGGGAAGGTACGAATGAACCAGAAAACCGACACCATGAGATTACTCTGGCCACTCGCGTCACATAATGATCCACGAAGAGACGGGGTGGTTCTTCGGCCCGACGAAGACCTCCCGGCCGCACGCCGAGTCCCCACCTCGGTTACCGTCGTCCTCGCCGACACCCAGCCCGCAATTCGCCATGGTGTCCGTTCTGTTCTTGAACGGTCCGGGGGTATTTCGGTCGTCGGCGAGGCCGCCACGGCGGACGAGGTGATCGAGGAAATGTGCCGCTGCCGACCCGGTGTCCTCGTACTCGACCCGCTGATGGACGGATCGGCGGGAACGCGGGTCATTCCTGAGGTTCTGAGGTCATGGCCCGATACGGGCATCCTGGTCTTCAGCGCGGTGGACGACGACCAGGCCATCACCTCGGCACTCCAGGCGGGCGCACGCGGCTACCTGTTCAAGCGGGCCGACGCGGACCAGATCCTGCGCGGGATCCAGGCCGTGGCGGCCGGTGAGGCGATCATCGACAAATCGATCGCCGGGCGGCTCGGCGCCCTCATGCGCGCCACCTCCGGGCAGCAGTATTACTACCCTTTCCCGCAACTGACCAACCGGGAAAGGGACGTTCTGGAACGCATCGCCGCGGGCAAGTCGAATACCCTCATCGCCCGTGAGCTCGTACTCGCCTCGAAGACCGTCAGCAACCGCGTTTCCGTGATATTCGGCAAGCTCGGCGTGGCCGATCGCTCGCAGGCCATCGTGCTGGCCCGGGACGCCGGTCTCGGGCACGGCTGATCCGTCGGTCCACGATCATCCCGTACCACCGATTCCCTCCAGACAAGGGAACAATTCCCCTGTCGAAAGGGAGCAGTAGGCTTCTAGCCTGAACGACGTCGCGCGCCGCCGGAAAATGAGGACGTCGATCGGAGTGGGACGTTGACCGACCAGGAAAAGCCCGACGTGATCATCCGCAGAAGAGAGCCGGAAAACCTGACCCGGGCCCACGGACTGGATCTCGGACTCCTCCATCCGTGGCCCGGGCTGGAAACTCCATTTCGCGGAGCCTGGTGCGTCCTGCGCCCCGGTGATGTGACGGATACGCACGCCCATCACGAACGCGAGTTGTTCATCGTCATGTCCGGCCGGGCCGAGGTCGTCTGCGGGGAGCGGCGGCACGTGCTCGCTGCCGGGGACCTCGCGGTGATGCGGGCCGGAGCGGAGCACCACATCGTCAACGAGCACGACGAGGACTTCTCCTACTACGCGATCTGGTGGGGCCCGGACATGTCTGCCGGCTTCCTCGCCGTGCAGCCGGAGCCGGCACCGGCACCTGAGCCGGGGTCCGCGCGGTGATCAACTACGACGGGCGGAAGTTCCGCAAGCCGAAAGGCGACAGCCGGACCGTCGCCGTCTACCACCAGCAGGGCGACCTGGTGTGGGGCGAGGTCGCCGGCGGCGAGGTGCGGCGCGGGTGGACGGTGGGCACGTGCGAGCCCGACGGAACCCTCTCCATGGGCTACACCATCGTCTTCGCGACCGGTGAGGTCGTCTGCGGACGCACGGTCAACACACCCGAGGTGGCCGAGGACGGCCGCCTGCGGCTGCGCGAGGCATGGGAGCGCTACGGCCCGCACGCCGCGACCGGGATCTCCTACATCGAGGAGGTCCGGTGAGCGCGAACGCGGCGCACGGCGCGTCCGAGTCCGCCTGGCGGCGACTGGAGCGGACCGTGGCGGGCCGCGTACTGCGCCCCGGAGCAGCCGGTTTCCGCTCGTCGAGCGCCCCGTTCAACAAGCGGTACGCGACGACCGCGCCGAGCGGCGTCCTGTCCGCGGCGAACACCGGCGACGTGCGCCGCGCCCTCGCATGGGCCCGCGAGACCGGCATCGGCCTCGTCGCGCGCGGCGGCGGGCACAGCTACGCGGGATACTCGGCCGCCGCCGGCCTGGTCCTCGACCTCGGCGCGCTGAACACCGTGACCGCCGACGGCTCCACCGGGCTGGTCACAGCGGCGGGCGGGGCCCTGATGTCCGACGTCCGCGCCGCGGTCCAGCCCCACGAGATGGCGTTCGCCCTGGGCAACGGCGCATCGGTCGGCATCGCCGGCCTGACCCTCGGCGGGGGCTCCTCCTCCACCTCGCGCACGCTCGGCCTCACGGCGGACGCACTCGTACGCACCACGCTGATGACCGCCGACGGCCGACTGCTGACCTGTGACGCCCAGGAGAACCCCGACCTGTACTGGGCCTGCCGCGGGGGCGGCGGCGGCAACTTCGGCATCAACCTGTCCTTCACCTTCCGGGCGAGCCCGGTCTCCGACGTCTCCACCTGCCTGCTGCTGTGGGACGGGGCGGACGCGCCCGAGGTCTTCACGGTGATGCAGGAGATCGCACGGAAGGCACCGGACGCCTTCTCCCTCAGGCTGGGCGTCAGCGCCGCCGGCGGCCCCGGGGCCACGGTGTCGGCCGTCGCTCTGCACCTGGGCCCCGCGAGCGAGCTGCGCGAACTCCTCGCCCCGGCCCTCACGGCGACCCGCCCGGTCCGCCAGGACATCGCGGACCGCACCTTCTGGGAGGCCCAGGACCATCTGCTGCACGAGACCTCGGCCGGGGCGTTCGCGGTACGGACGAACTTCGCCGCCGAGCCGTTGCCCGCGCAGGCCCTCAGCACCGTTCTCTCCCGGCTCGAACGCCGGCCCGGCAGCGGCAATCCGGACGGCTGCGGCCTGGCCCTGTACACCTGGGGCGGCGCGATCAACCGGGTGGCCCCGGCCGACACCGCGTTCGTCCACCGGGACGCGCTGAGCCTGGTCACCATGGACACCTCCTGGTCCGAGCAGGACGGTCCGGCCACCGTGGAGGCGAACCTCCGCTGGCTGGCCGGGCTGCGGGAGGCGATGGCGCCGTACGTGGGCGAGGGGGCGTACCAGAACTTCATCGACCCGGACCTGCCGGACTGGCGCACGGCGTACTACGGAGCCAACTACCCGCGGCTCGTCGAGATCAAGAAGCGGGTGGACCCGGACGGCTTCTTCACCTTCGGGCAGGCCATCGGAACCTGAGGGGACGGTCCGGCGCCGGTCAGGCGGTGCGGTCGAGATCCTCGCGGCGCACCGGATGCGCGAACGGCCGGCCGGCGGCGTAACGGCCGATCTCCTGGATCGCGGAGTCGGCCATGCGGTGGAGCTCGTTGCCGAGGGAGCCCGCGATGTGCGGGGTGAGCAGCACGTTCGGCAGGTCGTACAGCGGGGAGTCGGCGGGAAGGATCTCCGGCTCGGTGACGTCGATGACCGGCACGACCGCCCGCAGGCGGGGCGCGGCGGCGAGCACCCGGGCGTCGACGGTGGGCGCGCCCCAGCAGGTGAGCAGGACCTCCGTCTCCGCCAGCGCCGCGGCCGCGCCGGGCCGGGCGAAGTCGTCGACGACGGACTCCGTGTCGACCTCGGCCATGTCCCGGAGCCGGCGGGCGGCTGCCCCGTCCAGCAGGCGGGGCCGGAGCTCGGGGGTCATCGCGAGCAGCGTGCGCGGGCGGCGAAGGGACATCGGGGTGCTCCTCCTTGCGGCTGTGTGCGGCCGCGCCGACCCTTCGAAGCCGCGTCCCGGCCGTCAAGATCCACCGCTGTTCCGCCGTCGCCCGAGGAGCCTGCCTTGTTCCCGCTTCAGTCCGGCGAACCCGCGCCGCGCGTATGCGGCTATCTCCTCGCTGGGGAACGGCACCACGGACTGGTGCTCGCCGTAGTTCCCCTGCTCCCACCGGGCGACCGTGATCTCGTAGCCGGAGACATGGGCGCAGAGCTGAAGCAGGATCGGTGGCATCTCCGGTTCGCTCAGGAGGTCGGCGTGCTTGATGACGAGGTCGCGCATCCGCTGGATGCCGGGAAGGAAGACGGTCCTGACCCACAGCCGCCACTCGGCGAGTTCCTCCTCGGTGGGCGGCAGCTCATGGGCGAAGGGCGACCGGCCGTCGGGACGGGCGTTGCGCTCCATGAACGCTCCGAAGATACGGCTGTTGGCCTCCGTGAGGGCGAACAGCGGTCCGTAGAGCTCACTGAGCTGCCGGTTGACGCGCGAGAGCCGCTCTTGTCGCTGTGCCAGGCGCAGGCCGTTGAGGTAGGTGACGGTATAGCCGACGAACGCCAGGACGATGGTGACGACCCATGTGATCATGAGTGGTGATGCTAAGGGCTGTCCCGGCGGCCGGCTGGATGCCCCTGACCCCGTCAGTAGCCTGAACCGGTGTCCCTCTCAGACGTGTTGTCCCAGGCCCTGCATGCTCCTTCCGATCCGCCGCTCCGGCCGCTCCCGTCCCCCGTGGCGGACCTGCTCCGGTCCCTCGACGCGCCGCCGCGGCTGGCCGCCCATCTGCGCGCCGTCCACGACGTTGCGGTCCAGCTGGTCGCATGGATGGACCATCGCCATCCGCGGATCGCCGTCGACGGCGCGGCCGTGCTCTTCGGGGCGGCGACCCACGACATCGGCAAGACCGTGCACCCGGCCGAACTGTCCGAGCCGGGCTCCGCGCACGAAGAGGCGGGCCGCGAGCTGCTGTCGGCCCACGGGTTCGGCCCTGAGCTGGCCCGCTTCGCCGGAACCCACGCCTCGTGGACGGCTCCCGGTACGACGCTGGAAGACCTGCTGGTGAGCACGGCCGACAAGGTCTGGAAGAACAAACGTCTCCCGGAACTCGAAGACCTCGTGGTCGCGCGCCTGGCGCAGGCGACGGGCGGTCAGCAGTGGGAGGAGTACCTCGCGTTCGACGATCTGCTCACGCGCATCGGTGACGGGGCCGACGGCCGGCTCGCCTTCCAGGCGTCCTTCCCGGTGCGCGCGTAGCCCTGACGGCATTTCTTAGCATCAGAGGTCAACTATTCGTCCGGTCGCCGCCAGGACGACTAGAAAGGTCGGGACCGAACCGGACCGGACCGGCGACGGGGATGATGCCCCCGTCGACGACCGGAATGACGTCTAAGGCGGTGGATGCGCGTGCGTAGATGCGGCAGAATCGAATTGACAGCGGTCAGATTACTTCCGGAGAGACCGAGTTCCGACTCCTTCACCTGACGCGGTCGGCCCCGCCGCAGCCTGTGCCGATAGGCGGGTGCAGGGCTGACCTGGGCGCAGGGAGGAGGGATTCCCCGACCTCCTCCCTGCGTATGCGGCCGTGCGTTTCCTTCACGAATTCCCGGCCGCTCGGCGCAGGCGCCGCTGCGGCCTGATGCGGGCCGCCGACGTGCGGCGTTCGGGGATCCCATCGCGGGCCACCTCCTGGCCGACGCGATGGTCCGGCTGCGGCGTGGCCGCGTTCCGACGTGCACCGCACACGGAATTGCGCCGGTTCCCGAAAGGCCCTGCGAGGCTGCCTTGTTTCCGCGCCCTTGCCGACGTGACGTCACGCGGTCGCAGTAGTCGAACGCATCCGAACAAACTCACCTGAAACTTTTTCATATGGGCACCCATCCGCAGGCGTTGGGGCACCGAAGGAGGAACGAGAGCCTTTCCAGGGCCTCGTTCACATCCCGTACGATCTGCGATTCCCGTCCTGGGGATCCACGGAACAGGAGCGAATGTGATAGTCAAGCGCGCCGGTCGCCACGTGGCTCTCGCCGCCATACCCGCAGCCGTGGTCCTGACCCTCGGCCTTTCCGGACCAGCCCTCGCGGAGGGCGGAAAGGCGTACCAGATCGACCTGGCGCAGCTGAACAACTCGGGCTCCAGCGGTACGGTCATGCTCACTCTCAAGGGCAAGCAGCTCACCGTGCAGATCGAGTCCAAGGGCATGGTGCCCGGGCAGCCGTCGGCCCAGCACCTGCACGGCTCGACCAAGGGGCACGACTTCCACTGCCCGGACGCGACCGACGACAAGGACGGCGACGGGGTCCTCAGCAACACCGAGGCCACGCACGACTACGGCGACATCAACATCTCGCTCACGACGGGCGGGGACACTAAGCCCACCAGCGGCCTCGACGTGCTGCGCATGCCCGTCGCCGATGCGCAGGGCACGATCCGCTACAAGCGGACGATCGAAGTCGGCCAGGACGTGGTCGACCACATCAAGGACCTGCACGTCGTACAGCACGGCATCGACCGCAACAAGAACAAGAAGTACGACTTCGAGGGGGCCGGCAAGAGCGAACTCGACCCGAAGCTGCCCCAGGAGGCCACGGCTCCGACCAACTGCGGAGAGGTCAAGGGCGCGGCCGTGGGGTCGATCCCCGTCGGAGGCATCGAGACCGGCGGCGGCGCCGAGGAGCACACGGCGATACCGGTGACGGTGCGCGACGGTGTGGCGATCACCGTACTCGCGGTGGTGGCGGGTGCGGTGATCATCGGGCGGAAGCGGGCCGGTGTCGGCCCCGTCCGCAGGGAGACCACCGGGGGCGGCGCGTGAAGCCGGCCCCGACGCGGCTCCGCCGCCGGACCGCGGGCCCGCTGGCGGCCGCCGTCCTCGCCGGACTCCTCCTCGCGGGGTGCGGCGGCCAGAACGCGGCACAGCCCCCCGCCCCGGCGGGGCAGAACCTCCCGGGCGGGGCACCGGCTGGCGCCGGCGCCAGCGCCGACGCCGGCGCCGAGGCCTCCCCCACCGGGAAGGCGCCCGCGGGGGGATCGAAGGGCGGCGCGAGTACGGATGCGGGTGCGGGCCGGGCCGAGCAGGCCCTGGCCCGGTCAGCGCCGCAGAAGATCACGATCCCGTCCCTCAGCCTGTCCAGCTCCCTGGAGACGCTGCAACAGAACCCGGACGGCACGATGCAGACCCCGAAGGACCCCGCGCTCGCGGGCTGGTACGAGCCGGGGCCGACCCCCGGCTCCCAGGGACCGGCCGTGATCGCCGGGCACGTCACGTGGAACGGAGCATCCGCGGTGTTCGAGAAGCTGAAGACGATGAAGGGCGGTGACACCATCAAGGTGACCCGGCAGGACGGCAAGACGGTCACGTTCACCGTGGACAAGGTCGCGGAATACCCGAAGGCCGAGTTCCCCACGCTGGAGGTCTACAAGAACATCGACCACGCGGGCCTGCGCCTGGTCACCTGCGGCGGCAACTTCGACCCCAACAAGCACTATTACGACAGCAACGTGGTGGTGTTCGCCCGCATGACGGGCGCCGCGTAGCCAGAACGACGGATCCGGGAACACGCCCGTCGGCCGCAGGGCCCCACTGCGGCTGACGGGCCCGGTCACCGCCCGGCCGGATGAGTATCCGTACTCATGCCGTGAGCATGACTACGAAGCCTCGATGGAGCACCGGAACGGATCTTCATCGCGGGGGACGACAGGCATGGGTGCGACCGTGGAGGAACGCGGCGCGAGCTGCGGCGGAAGGGCGCACAGCGCCCGGGCGGAGCTCGGCCCGTTGGCCCGGCCTGCCGGTGTGGGTGCACTGCCCTGCCGCCCAGGCCGGTGGAGACCAGCGCCGCCGACCGGGAAGCCCGCGGTGCCCGGGTCACGGTCGCCCTGGCCCAGTCCCTCACCGTACGGAAGCCCGCCTTCTTCCTCGATCCGAACGGCTAGACGAGCCCCGCGTACGGCGGCACCCGACCCGTCGCCGGATCGGGTGCCGCACGTGGCTCGCCTCAGTCGGTGGCGTGCGTCCAGCTCGTGCACAGGGCCCAGATGATGAACACGTCGATCGCGATGATGATGATCGACCACCAGGGCTGGTACGGCAGCCACATGAAGTTGAGGATCACGCTGATGCCGGCCAGTGCGATACCGGCGCCCCTGGCCAGGTTCGAGCCCGCGAACAGGCCCACCCCGGTGAGGATGACGATGATCCCGACGATGAGATGGATCCAGCCCCACGCCGTGAGGTCGAATTCGAAGACGTAGCTTCCGACGCGCGCGTAGACGTCGTCGTTGGCGATGGCCGCGATGCCCTGGAACACCGCGAGACAACCGGTGACCAGGAGGAGGACCGCGGCGAACAACGTGCCCGCGTTCCCCGCGCCCTGGCTGTCGCCGCTTGGGAACGGCGTAGTGCCCGGCGCAGGGCCGGTGTTCCAGTTTCCCCCGGTCGGTGTCGGCTGGCCCATGGAATTCACCTCACAGTTGGCGGTACAGCGCAGGACCGTCCTGCTCCGGCTCGTCGGTCACAGGCTTCGGTGCCCACATCGCAGTGTCGTCCGGCGGTCCGGTTCCTGTGATCACCCGAAGCGGGTGGTCTTCATCCGGGCACGCCCCGCGGCACGCCCCGCGGCACGCCCTGCGGCTCCGGCTCATGCGGGCAGCCGGCGCATTTCGAGCACCCGCAGGCCCAGGGACTGGAAGCGGGTGAGGAGCCCGTACAGGTGGGCCTCGTCCGCCACGCTGCCGAACAGGAGCGTCTGCTCCGGTACGGGGATCCGGTCGAGCTCGGGAAAGCTCGCGGCGAGCGTGTCCGGTACGACCCCCGAGATACGGAATTCGTAGCGCATGAGAGCACTCACTCCTCTCGGAACGAAGGCTTCGGGGCCCGGGCCGGTGCGGGGGCCCGGGCCGCTTCCGGCCTTCACCCGCCATCGTCGGCCCCCGGCCCCGCGCTCGGCATCGCCCGGTGCGGGCGAGAAAGGTGTCCACGGCGGCCCGCTCGGGGCTCAGAGCATCCCGAGGTCCCGCGCCCGGTGGACGGCCTCGCTGCGCCGGGTGACGCAGAGCTTGCGGTAGATGCTCTTCAGGTGGGTCTTGACCGTGTTGGCCGACACGTACAGCTCGGCCGCGATCTCCTCGGTGGACAGCAGCTCCGCGGCCTTGCGCAGCACCTCGGTCTCCCGCGCGCTCAACGGCTCCACCACCGGCGGCTGCCCGTCGCCCTGCACCGCGCGCGCCGTACGGGCCGTACGGGCCGGGGCGCGGGGGGTCAGCCAGCCGTTCGACCGCGCCAGCCGCGGGTCCCGGCGCAGGGTCCGGCGCACCCATGGGCCGCTCTCGGCGAACATCCGGCGCAGTTCCTCGGGGCGGGCGAGCGTCAGCGCCTCGCCGAGGCGCCGGTGCGCCTCCTGGGAGTCGCCGTCCGCCGCGGCGATCTGCGCGTGGAGCAGGCACGCGTGGGCCCGTACCGGGGTGGCGACCGCGTCGTCTCCCGGCATGTCCGCCAGCGCCCCCGCCGCGCACGCGCCGCGGCCGGCGGCCAGCAGGGCGCGGGCCCGGGCCACCGCGTGCTCCGGCCGGTCGCCGTCCGGGGCCTCCACCGCGTCCAGGACCCGCAGGGCCGCGTCGGCGTCGTCGCGTACGAGGTGGACGCCCGATTCGGCCACGGCCAGCTCGTCCGCCGCCCAGGCGGGCAGTCCCTCCGGGTCCACCGCGCGCAGGACGGCGAGCGCGGCGTCCCCGTCGCCCTCGGCCGCCGCGATCCGGGCCGTGATGACGGCGGCCCGGGTGGCGGTCGCGGGATCCGGGCGCGGCCCCGGCGCCGCGGTCGCCAGGTCGAGGTGGCGGCGTGCGGCCGACAGGTCGTCCTGCTCGACGGCCACGCCCGCCAGGACGAGGTGGTCGGTCCCGGCCCGGCGCTCGGGCGGCAGGGCGGACCGCTCGGCGACGGCGAGCGAGGCGCGGGCGTGTTCGGCCGCCTGCCGCAACCGGCCGCGCAGCAGTTCGGTCAGGGCCAGTGAGCCGAGCGCGCCGCAGAGCGGGGACTCGGTGCCCGGCGGCCCGCACGCGGTGACGGCGGCCGTGAGGGTGGATTCGGCCCGGTCCAGGCGTCCCGCTCCCAGCTCGACGGCGCCGAGGTGCGCCAGCAGCAGGGCGCGGAGCTCGGGGCGCTCGGCGAGCAGGTGCGGCGGCAGCTCCCGCAGCAGCCGGTCGGCGTCGGCGGCGGCCCGTTCGGTGGCCGTCACGTCATCGGCCGGCCGTCCGGCGAGTACGCCGAGGAAGGCGCGGCCGAACCGCGCCGCCGGACCGCAGGAGTCCGCGAGGGCGGCGTCCGCAGGGGATGCGTCCGCCAGGACGGCGTCCGCCCGCCGCAGTCCGGCCTCGCATCCGGGCAGGTCCTGTTCGGCCAGCCGGCAGGCTGCGCCGACCAGTGCGGGCGCCACCCCGGTCGTCCCGGCCGGCATCCCGGCGAAGGCCCGGCCCAGCTGATCCGCCTCCAGGCCCGTCAGGAGGCGGCCGATCGCCAGGTTGTCGACCAGCTGCGCCGCCGCGAACTGCCAGTCCCCGGCGGCGGCGCCCTGGAGCACCGCCTCCGTGAGCCGCCCGGTCCGGGCGAGCCAGCGCGCCGCCAGCCCGTGCAGTCGGGGTTCCAGCCCGGGGCAGCGCTGCCGCAGGTGTGCGCGCAGGACCTCGGCGAACAGCGGGTGCAGCCGGTACCAGGCCGAGGCGTCGATCTGCTCCAGGAACGCGTTGTCGCGGGCCAGCCCCGCCAGGGTCCGTGCGCCGTCGTCCCGGCCGGTCAGCGCGTCCGCGAGATCCGGGTGGACGCGGTCCGTGACGCAGACGCGCAGCAGCAGGTCCTGGGTGGGCGGCGGCTGTGCGTCGAGCACCTCGGTGAGGAGGTAGTCGGCGATCGTGGTGCGGTCGGCCGCGAACTGGCGCAGGAACGCCTCCGGGTCGGTGCTGCGCTGCATCGCCAGGGCGCACAGGCGCACCCCGGCCGCCCATCCCTCGGTCCGCTCCATCAGCAGGCGGATGCCGGCGGGTGAGATGTCCAGCCGGTGCTCGCTCAGCAGCGCCTCGGCGTCCGCGTCGGTGAATCTGAGGTCGGCGTGCCGGATCTCCGTGATCTCGCCGGCCGCCCGGTAGCGGTGCAGGGGCAGCAGGGAGTCCGACCGGCTGGTGAGCACGATGCGCAGGCCGCCGGCCGCGTTCCGGAGTACGAAGTCCAGTCCCTCGGTCGTCGCGGGCGGCTGGGCGGTGTCGAACTGGTCGAGTACGAGGACCGCGGGCTGTGCGGACGCGGCCAGCCCGTCCGCCAGGCGCACCAGGAACGACCGGGTCACCCCTTCGGCGCGGGTGGGCCTGCCCACCGCGTCCGGCAGCGCCACCCCGCCCCGGTGGAGGGCCTCCAGGACGTACGCCCAGAAGGCACCGGGGGCGTCGTCGGGTTCGACGGTGAGCCACACGGGGGGACGCGGCGCGCTTCCGTCGGCCGCCCAGTGGGCGGTGAGCACCGTCTTGCCCGATCCGGCCGGGCCGTTGATGAGGGTGAGCGGCCCCTGCGCCCCGGCCGACAGCCGCCCCAGCAGCCCGGGCCGGTGGACCAGCAGCTTCGGCACGGCCGGAGGCGCGAACCTGGCCGTGAGCATGGGGTCGCCGGTCGGGGCGCGGTGGTCCATGGAGGTCACCGGGGGTCCCGCGGCGGTACGGACTGTGATCGGCCCACGGTCACCACTGAACCGGTGATCGGTGGTGATCACCAGTTGTGTCACCTGGTCCGGGGGATGTCGGGGCGCACGGCGGCCCGCAGCATGGGCACCGGTCGCCTTCCCCACGCGGGACGGCCGTCCAGGAGGTCCGATGAACGCTCTCGCGGCGGCCGGATGGGGCGCTCTGGCGGCATTCTCCCTGGTCATCGGCGCCTGGCTGGCGCTGCGCTACCGTCCGTCGCCGAGGGTGACGGGACTGGTCCTGGGGTTCGGCGCGGGAGCGCTGATCGCGGCCGTGGCGTACGAGCTCGTGCCCAGGGAGCGCTTCGAGAGCGCGTGGGACTTCCTGGCGGTCGGCGTCGGCGCCCTGACCTTCTTCCTCCTCGACGGAGCCCTCGCGCAGAAGTCCACGGCGCAGCGGTCGGCCGGGAGCGCGCACAACGCGAACCGCTCCATCGTGCTCGGTGCCCTGCTCGACGGGATACCCGAGTCCCTGGTCCTGGGAATGGGCCTGGCCGCCGGCGGCTCGATCAGCGTCCCCTTCCTGGCGGCGGTGTTCCTCTCGAACCTCCCGGAGAGCCTCGGCGCCACCGCGGGCATGCGGGAGGAGGGACGGCAGCCGGGTGTGGTGTACCGGATCTGGTGGGGCATCACCGCGATCTCGGGCGCGTGCGCCGCGCTGGGGTACGGGGTGGTGGGGTTCGTTCCCGGCACCGAGGGCCGGCTGGTGCAGGCGTTCGCGGCCGGGGCGGTGCTGACCATGCTCGCGAACTCGATGATGCCGGAGGCCTTCGAGCTGGGCGGCAGGCTCGCGGGCCTGTCGACCGTGCTCGGCTTCGCCGCCGCCGGTGCGCTCTCCCTCCTGGAGTGACGCACCGTCGGCGGCCGCTCGCTCAGGCCTCGGGGGCCGGGGAAAGGCTGATCCGGCGCCGCTCCAGGTCCACGGCGAGCAGGGTGACGCGTACGTCGTCCCCTGCCTCGAAGGTCCTGCCGGAGAGCTCGGTCTCGTGGACCAGGCCCTCGACACCCGGTGCGATGCGCACGAACACACCGAACGGAATGATCTTGGTGACGGTGCCGGGGAAGGTGTCGCCGACCCGGAGGGCTTCGGCGAAGGGGCGCCAGGGGTCCGGGCGCAGTGCTTTGGCGGACAGGCCCACGCGCTCCCGCTCCAGGTCGACGTGGAGGACCTCGGCGCGGATCCGCCGTCCGATCGGGGCCACCTCGTCCAGGTCCTCGAAGTACTCCCAGGACATTTCGGGGACGCGCAGGAAGCCCAGGGGCCATCCCCGCTCGTGTTCCAGGTCCAGGTGCACGTGTACGCCGACGTCGTCCAGGCCGCTCGCGACGGTGCCGGTCACCACGTCCCCGGTCCGCAGCGCACCGAGCAGGGTGCGCCGCTCGTCGGCCGGGGTGGGGTTGGTACGCCAGCGTGCCCGTACGACGCCGTCGGCGTCGGGCAGCACTCCGGCGAGCAGGGGGCGGCGATCGGCCGGTGCCAGCGGGACCAGGCCGGCCCGGTGCCCCGGACCACTTCCGATCCTCCAGTAGGCGATGTCGGTGCGGCCCATCCACGGCTCGGCGAGGCGCGCCCAGGGGATCCCGTCGGGATGCTGCTGGACCAGGAGTTCGAGCCGTTCCGAGCACAGGACGGCGGCGCGGACCGCCTCGGTGTCGTCGGTCAGGTCCGGCCACACCGCCAGCCGGGCCCGCGGGGTCAGCAGCTCCCGTACCCGGGTGATCTCGGCGGCTGTGGTCGGCCGGTGCCAGCGATGGGCGCCGGCGACGTACCGCTCCTCGACCAGTACCCCGCCGCGCTCGGCGACCAGGCGGTGGACCGCCGTCCAGAAGGCTGCGTCCGCGGGCGGCTGGGGGTCGGTCTCGTCGAGGGCGGGGTCGTACGGGGAGCGTTCGACCGGTTCGGCGGTCAGCCCCGATCGGCGGGCGTGCGCCGCGGCCTCCGCGTACGGCCCCGCACCCCCGATGTAGACGTCGTGCCGTTCCCCGGCGTGGAGGAAGAAGCCTCCGTCGGTGTGCAGCCGGCACCAGGGGCCCTCGCGCAGCAGCATGGCCCGCAGCAGTTCCAGGCCGGTGTCGAGCGGTACGTGCGCGCCGTCGTGGTAACCGGACGGTGGGAGCGGGCCGGTCGAGCCGGGCCGGTCGGTGGGGAACAGCCCCGCCGGCTCCGGGGCGCTCGGGGCCGAACGGGATCGGAAGGAGAAGAACCCGCGCGCCATCGGGTTGTCGATCGTCAGCCGGTCGGCGCCGGCCTCCCGAGCGAAGCGGCGTGCGGCGGCGACAAAGGCCTCGGCCACCTGTTCCCGGACGGCGAAGGGGACGGCCCCGGCCGGGGTGAGCCGGTAGGTGAAGGGCGGCAACTCAGCGCCCCCGGTAGCTCGGAGTCGCCCTGAGGGCCGGTCGCGGACGGACAGAAAGATGGATCATGTGGCCCAGCGTAAGGTACCGGGATGATCGAGACACCAGAGGCGTTCACGCACTGCACCGTCGAGCGCGAGGGAGCGGCCGGAGCCGCATGGCTCGCCGAACTACCGGGAATCGTGGACGAGTTACAGTCGCGCTGGGAGTGCGTACCGGACGGCGAGGTCATGCACGGGGGTGTCGGGATCATCGTTCCGGTGCTGCGGCGGGACGCGGAGCCGGCCGTGCTGAAGGTCTCCTTCCCCCATCCCGGCAACGTCCACGAGCCGGACGCGTTCGAGGCGTGGGGCGGGCGTGGCGCCGTCCTGCTGCACGAGCGCGACGACGAGCGTTTCGCGATGCTGCTGGAGCGGGTCCGGACGTCGACGCTGGAGGGGGTCGAGGACGGCGACGAGGTGGTGACGGTGGCGGGGCGGCTCAGCCGCCGGCTGGCCGTCCCGGCGCCGGCCGGCCTGCCCCGGCTGCGGGAGCAGGCCGACTCCTGGGAGGATCAACTACGCCGGGACCAGAAGGAGTTGACGCACGCCATGCCGCGGTACGTGGTGGACGCGGCGGTGGCGACCGTCCGCGAGCTGGGGCGCACCCAGCCGGACGTCCTGATCCACGGCGACCTACACGCCCGGAACATCCTGCGGGCGGACCGCGAGCCGTGGCTCGCGGTCGACCCCAAGGGCCACGTGGGAGACCCCGCCTACGACGGCGGCACGCTGCTCAAGACCCGTGCGCTGTCCCTCATCGGAGCCGAGGACCTCGGCAAGGCGGTCCACCGCACGCTGGACCTCTTCGTCGAGGCCGCGGAACTCGATCGCGAACGCGTCCGGCGCTGGGCTCAACTCCATGCCGTTCAGGCGGCGTTCTGGGGCCGCCGGCACGGCTTCCGGGTCGCCCGCAGTGGCCCGCTGCTCGACTGGATCACGGAATTCGCCGACCACCTCGCGCAGTTGCTGACGCGGCCCGCCTGATCTCGGCCGCCGAGCACCTCGCCCCGTGCCCTTGCTCCCGTACGCGGTGCGGCGCGGGTGCGGCGACACCACTCGCCCCACCCGCGCCGTTCCCGTGCGTCTCCGGCGCACCCTCTGCCCTGGAGACCCGCCGGGGCCCCTCAGCCCCGGCCGTATGTGTGGAACCCGCGGCCGCTCTTGCGGCCGAGCAGACCCGCCTGCACCATCCGCTGGAGCAGCGGGGGCGGCGCGTACAGGGGCTCCTTGAACTCCTCGTAGAGGGATTCCGCGATGGCCGCGACGGTGTCCAGGCCGATCAGGTCGGCGAGTTTGAGCGGGCCCATCGGGTGGGCGCAGCCCAGTTCCATTCCGGCGTCCACGTCCTCGGGGGCGGCGAACCCGGATTCGGCCATGCGGATGGCCGCGAGGAGGTACGGGATCAGCAGCGCGTTGACCACGAAGCCGGCCCGGTCCTGGGAGCGGACGGTGGTCTTGCCCAGGGCGTCGCGGGCGAAGGCCTCCACGGCGTCGAGGGTGTCGCGTGAGGTGTGGAGGGAGGAGACGACCTCCACGAGCGGCAGGACGGGGACGGGGTTGAAGAAGTGCAGGCCCACGACCCGGTCGGCGCGGCCGGTGGCCATGCCCAGGCGCATGATCGGGATGGCCGAGGTGTTCGTGGCGAGGATCGCTTCCGGGTCCGCCACGATCTTGTCGAGGCCGGCGAAGACCTCGATCTTGGCTTCGGGGTTCTCGGTGACGGCCTCGATGACGAGCTGCCGGTCGGCGAGGTCCTCCAGGTCACCGGTGAAGACCAGCCGGGCCAGGGCGTCCTCGGCGGAGATCCGGTCCAGTTTCCCGCGCTGCACGGCCCGTTCGAGGGAGACGGCGACGCGTTCCCGGGCGGCCCGGGCGGCGGTGGCGTCCGACTCGGCGACGACGGTGTCGAGGCCGGCGCGGGCGCACACCTCGGCGATACCGGCGCCCATCTGGCCGCCGCCGACGATGCCGACCCGGTGGATTGTCGCGATCGACGTGGTCATCAGCGGTTCTCCGTCCGGCGGACGAGGTGACGGGTGTAGGCCTCGGGGGTGAAGAAGGCGGGCAGGCTGGGCGTGAGCGCGGTGTTCACGAAGACCTCCCGGGCCTCGGCGACCCGGGCCCGCGGGTTCTCCTCGTCCAGTGCCGCGCATTCGGCGTCGAGGAGGTCGAGGACCACCGACCGGTCGGCCTGGTCGTGGCGCAGCCACTGCCAGATCTGGACGCGGGCGATCTCGGCGGTCGCGGCGTCCTCCATCAGGCCGTACAGGGCCACGGCGCCGCTGCCGCGCAGCCAGGCGTCGAAGTAGCGCAGGGCCACGGCGACGTTCGAGCGGATGCCCTCCCGGGTGGGGGGCGCGGCGATCCGGCGCACGGACAGCAGGTCGGCGGCCGTGATCTCGACGTCCTCCCGGGTCCGGTCCAGCTGGTTCGGCCGCTCCCCCAGGACGCCGTCGAAGACCTCGCGGCAGACGGGGACCAGTCCGGGGTGGGCCACCCAGGAGCCGTCGAAGCCGTCCTCGGCCTCCCGCTCCTTGTCGAGGCGGACCTTGGCGAGGGCGGCGGCGTTCGCCTCCGCGTCCCGGCTGGGGACGTGGGCGGCCATCCCGCCGATGGCCTGGGCGCCGCGCCGGTGGCAGGTGCGGACCAGCAGTTCGGTGTAGGCCCGCATGAAGGGGGCGGTCATGGTGACCTTGGCCCGGTCGGGCAGCTGGAAGTCGGTGCGGTGGCCGAAGGTCTTGATCAGGCTGAAGAGGTAGTCCCAGCGGCCCGCGTTCAGTCCCGCGCTGTGCTCGCGCAGCTCGTGGAGGATCTCCTCCATCTCGAAGGCGGCGGTGATCGTCTCGATGAGGACGGTGGCGCGGACGGTGCCGCGGGGGATGCCGAGGAGTTCCTGGGCGAGGAGGAAGACGTCGTTCCACAGGCGTGCTTCGTACCGGTTCTCCAGCTTGGGCAGGTAGAAGTACGGGCCGTGGCCCGCGTCGATCTGCCGCTGGGCGCAGTGGAAGAAGTACAGGCCGAAGTCGACGAGGGACGCGGACAGGGGCCGGCCGTCGATCTCCAGGTGCTCTTCGAGGAGGTGCCAGCCGCGCGGCCGGACCATGATGGTCGCGAGCTGCTCGCCGAGACGGTACTCCTTGCCCTCCGGGGTGGTGAAGTCGATGCGCCGCTCGATGGCGTCGAGCAGGGTCAGCTGGCCGCCGACGATGTTGGTCCAGGTCGGGGCGGTGGCGTCCTCGAAGTCGGCCATCCATACCTTGGCTCCGGAGTTCAGGGCGTTGACGGCCATCCGCCGCTCGGGCGGGCCGGTGATCTCGACGCGGCGGTCGGTGAGACCGGGCGCGGGCGGCGCGACGCGCCAGTGCGGGTCCTCGCGGAGGGCGCGGGTGGCGAGCGGGAAGTCGAGCGGGGTGCCGCCGGCCAGGTGGCCGGCGCGGCGGTGGCGCTCCTTGAGGACCTCCAGGCGGCGGTCGGCGAACGCGGTGTCGAGCCGGCCGATGAACTCCAGGGCCTCGGGGGTCAGGATCTCCTCGTGGCGCTCACCCGGCGCACCGAGGACCTGGACGCTGCTGGTCAGAGGCGAGAGGGGCATGCGGTTCTCCTCAGCGGGGGCGGTGGGCGGGTGCCCGGGGGAGGTCCCTCGGGCACCCGTCGGAAGGACTCGGCAGGACTCGGCAGGACAGCCCCCTAGTGGAACTGCTCTTCCTCGGTGGAACCCGAGAGCGCGGTGGTGGAGGAGGCCGGGTTGACGGCGGTGGAGACGAGGTCGAAGTATCCGGTGCCGACCTCGCGCTGGTGCTTGACGGCGGTGAACCCCTGGGCCTGGGCGGCGAACTCGCGCTCCTGGAGGTCGACGTAGGCGGTCATGCCGTGCTCGGCGTAGCCGCGGGCGAGGTCGAACATGCCGTGGTTGAGGGAGTGGAAACCGGCCAGGGTGATGAACTGGAAGCGGTAGCCCATCGCGCCCAGCTCCCGCTGGAACTTGGCGATCTGGTCGTCGTCCAGCGCCGCCTTCCAGTTGAAGGACGGCGAGCAGTTGTAGGCCAGCATCTGGTCGGGGTACCGGGCGTGGATCGCCTCGGCGAACTCGCGGGCCTGCGCCAGGTCCGGGGTGCCGGTCTCCACCCAGATCAGGTCGGCGTACGGGGCGTAGGCGAGGCCGCGGGCGATGACCGGGGCCATGCCGTTGCGCACGTGGTAGAAGCCTTCGGCGGTGCGCTCGCCCGTGCAGAACTCCGCGTCGCGCTCGTCGACGTCGCTGGTCAGGAGGGTGGCGGCGAGGGCGTCCGTACGGGCGATGATCAGGGTCGGGGTGTCGGCGATGTCGGCCGCCAGGCGGGCCGCGTTGAGGGTGCGGACGTGCTGCGCGGTCGGGACGAGGACCTTGCCGCCGAGGTGGCCGCACTTCTTCTCGGAGGCCAGCTGGTCCTCGTAGTGGATGCCGGCCGCACCCGCAGCGATCATCGCCTTGGTGAGCTCGAAGGCGTTCAGGGGGCCGCCGAAGCCGGCCTCGGCGTCCGCGACGATCGGCGCGAGCCAGTCCGTCGTGTCGGTGCCGCCCTCGGCGGTGGCGATCTGGTCGGCGCGCAGCAGCGCGTTGTTGATCCTGCGCACCACCTGCGGGACCGAGTTGACCGGGTACAGGCTCTGGTCCGGGTAGGTGTGCCCGGCCTGGTTGGCGTCGGCGGCCACCTGCCAGCCGGAGAGGTAGATCGCCTGGAGTCCGGCCCGCACCTGCTGGACCGCCTGGCCGCCGGTGAGCGCGCCGAGGGCGTGGATGTAGTCCTGCTCGTGGAGCTGTCGCCACAGCCGCTCGGCGCCGCGCCGGGCCAGGGTGTGCTCCTCGCGGACGCTGCCCGAGAGCCGCACCACGTCCTCGGCCGTGTAGGTGCGCTCGATGCCCGCCCAGCGAGGGTCGTCGGCCCACCGCTGCTTGAGCTGCTCGGCCGCCGCCGTCGTGTTCGCCTCTGCCATGACCGTCACCGTTTCCATCCGTCGCTTGTCTTGCCAATGAGCCGGGCCGTGGTCCCGATGCATTGGCACTCTGTGCCTGTCAATGAGATGCGGCCGCCGAACCCGACCCTGGGCCGAAGCTGAGCAATGCTGCCGAACCGCCGGGGCGAACTGTCTGGATGGCCGAAATCAGGGCGTGAATCGGGCCAGTCGGCTCTTCCCGGCCACCGTGTCCGGCGGGCCGCAGCACCGACTCTGGCACTGACACCGAGTGCCATCAAGGAGGTACATCTGCCAAGCTCTGCGAATCTTCGGTGCCGGAATTGCCAAGGTTGCGAAGCCTTCCGGCTGCGAAGATCCCCGTATCCTGACGGCGCGTGTACGGCGGCGTGTACGGCGCGTGTCCGGCGTGTCCGGCCCGGAAGACGGCGAGGGAGTGCGGTGAGCAAGACGTACGCGGGAGCGCGGCTGCGGCGGCTGCGCGAGGAGCGCCGGATGACCCAGGCCGACCTGGCCCGGGTGCTCGCCATCTCCCCCAGCTACCTCAACCAGATGGAGCACGACTCCCGGCCGCTCACCGTTCCGGTCCTGCTGCGGCTCACCGAGGCCTTCGGTGTGGATCCGGGGTTCTTCTCCGAGCGCGACACCAGCCGGCTGGTCGCCGACCTGCGCGAGGCGCTCGCGAACGAGGTGGCGCAGGCCCGCGTCTCCCCCTCCGACCTGGCCGAACTGGCCACCCGTATGCCCGCGGTCGCCTCGGTGCTGCTGGACCTGGGGCGGCGCGGCCAGCTCCTGGCCGAGCGGCTCGCCGACGCCGCCGACGGCCGGGACCTGGCCGCCGACAGCCCGCGCTCGCCCCACGAGGAGATCCGCGAGTTCTTCTACCGGCGGCAGAACTACCTCCACGACACCGATCTCGCCGCCGAAGGCCTCGCCGCCGAGATCGGCATCCGCCCGGGGGACGTCATCCGCGCGCTGACCCGCCGGCTCGCCGACCGGCACGGCATCCGGACGGCCACGGACTCCGACCGGCTGCACCACTACGACCCCGCCGCCCGGGTGCTGCACCTGTCGAACCGGCTCCGCCCCGGACAGCAGGCGTTCCGGATGGCCACGCAGCTGGCGCTGATCGAGTACGGGGACGAGCTGGACCGGCTGGCCGCCGAGGACTTCCCGCCCGGCTCCCCCGTCCACGCCCTCGCGCGGATCGGCATCGCCAACCACTTCGCGGGCGCGCTCATCCTCCCGTACCGCGCCTTCCACGCAGCCGCCGAGGAGTTCCGCTACGACATCGAGCGGCTCACCGACCACTTCGGGATCGGCTACGAGACGGTCTGCCACCGGCTGAGCACCCTGCAGCGGCCCAGGCTGCGCGGGGTGCCCTTCTCCTTCGTCCGGGTGGACCGGGCCGGGAACATGTCCAAGCGGCAGTCGGCAACCGGATTCCACTTCTCCCGCGCGGGCGGCACCTGCCCGCTGTGGAACGTGTACGAGGCCTTCGCCGCGCCCGGCCGCATCCACGTCCAGGTGGCCGCCATGCCCGACGGTCAGCGGTACCTGTGGACCGCCCGGGCCGTCACCCGCCACCGCGGCGGCTGGGGCGAGCCCGGCAAGACCTTCGCGATCGGGCTCGGCTGCGAGATCCGGCACGCCTCGCGGCTCGTGTACGCCGACGGGCTCGACCTCGACAACACGGCGGCCGCCACCCCCATCGGCATGGGCTGCCGCCTCTGCGAACGCCTCGACTGCCCGCAGCGGGCCGTGCCGCCGCTCGGACGGGCGCTGGCCGTCGACGAGAACAGCAGCACCTTCATCCCGTACCCGGTGACCAGGAACCCGGTCCCGGCTCGGGACTGAGCGGGCGTCAGGCCCGGGCGGCGCGGCCGGATGGCGAAGGCGCGCGGCGGCGGCCCTGGACTTACTAGGACGTCCAACTATATGTTCGTGGCACAAGGTCCGCGGTGCAGGGAAGCCGGTGAGAAACCGGCACGGTCCCGCCACTGTGACCGGGGAGTGTGCTGCCATCCACACGCCACTGACGAGGTCTGTCGGGAAGGCGGGCGGCACGCGGGGATCCGGGAGTCAGGATACCGGCCGCGGATGTTCCGTGTTGTCCACGAGGATGGAGCAGACACGCATGGCACCGGTTTGTACCCACGACCCTGGTGATCCGGCGGAGCGCACGCACACGTTCGCGCGCTCATAGGTCGTCCCTGTCGGAGACGACCTGGTCCCACGGCCTTCCCCAGCGGCGCACCCGACCGGGTGCCGTCCGCCGGTCGGCCGTGCCATCCCCGGATCCAACCTGACGAGAGCAGGCACCCATGGTCCGTGAACTCACCCATTTCATCGGCGGCAAGCACACCACCGGATCCTCCGGTCTCTTCACCGACGTGTACGACCCCAACACCGGCACCGTCCAGGCCCGGGTCCCGCTCGCGGGGCGGGCCGACACCGAGGCCGCCCTCGCGAACGCCGAGGAGGCGCAGGCCGACTGGGGGCAGTGGAACCCGCAGCGCCGCTCGCGCGTTCTGCTGCGTTTCCTCCAGCTGGTCGAGGGCGAACGGGACTCCCTCGCCCGGCTGTTGTCCTCCGAGCACGGCAAGACCGTCGCCGACGCCCACGGGGACCTGCAACGCGGCCTGGAGGTGGTCGAGTTCGCCGCAGGTGTCCCGCACCTGCTCAAGGGCGAGTTCACCGACAACGCGGGCACCGGCATCGATGTGCATTCCCTGCGCTCACCGCTCGGCGTGGTCGCCGGGATCACCCCCTTCAACTTCCCCGCGATGATCCCCCTGTGGCAGGCCGCACCCGCCCTGGCCTGCGGTAACTCCTTCATCCTGAAGCCCTCCGAGCGCGACCCCTCCGTACCGCTGCGCCTCGCCGAGCTGTTCCTGGAGGCCGGTCTGCCGCCCGGCGTGCTCAATGTGGTCAACGGCGGCAAGGAGGCCGTCGACACCCTCCTCGAAGACCCGCGCGTGCAGGCCCTCGGCTTCGTCGGCTCCACCCCGATCGCCGCGCACATCTACGCCACCGCCGCGGCCCACGGCAAGCGCGCCCAGTGCTTCGGCGGCGCCAAGAACCACATGATCGTGATGCCCGACGCCGACCTCGACCAGGCCGTGGAGGCCCTCATCGGCGCCGGCTACGGCTCCGCGGGCGAGCGCTGCATGGCCATCGCCGTCGCCGTCCCCGTCGGCGAGGAGACCGCGAACGCCCTCGTGGCCAGGCTGACGGAGCGCATCGCCACCCTGCGCGTGGGCCGCTCGGACGACCCCGAGGCCGACTTCGGGCCGCTGGTCAGCCAGGAAGCCCTCGACCGGGTGAACCGCTACGTCGGCATCGGAGCCACCGAGGGCGCCGAACTCGTCGTGGACGGGCGCGGGTTCACCCTGCCCGGACACGAGGACGGCTTCTTCGCCGGAGCGACCCTCTTCGACCGCGTGACCCCGCAGATGCGGATCTACCGCGAGGAGATCTTCGGCCCGGTGCTCTCCGTCGTACGGGCCGCCGACTACGAGGAGGCCCTGCGCCTGCCCACCGAGCACCCGTACGGCAACGGCGTCGCGATCTTCACCCGTGACGGAGACACGGCGCGCGACTTCACCCGCCGGGTGGGCGCCGGCATGGTCGGCGTCAACGTGCCGATCCCCGTCCCCGTGGCGTACCACACCTTCGGCGGCTGGAAGCGGTCCGGCTTCGGCGACCTGAACCAGCACGGCCCCGACTCGATCCGCTTCTACACCCGTACCAAGACCGTCACCTCGCGCTGGCCCTCCGGGGCCAAGGAGAGCGCGAGCTTCACCATCCCGACGATGGGATGAGCCGGTGACCATCACCCTCAGCCCCGATCAGCTGGCCCTCGCCGAGGTCACCCTCGACTTCGCCCAGGAGCAGCTCGGCCCGTACGCCGTCACCTGGGACCAGGACAAGCACTTCCCGCTGGACGTGATCCGCAAGGCGGCGGACCTCGGGCTCGGCGGCGTCTACGTCCGCGAGGAGCACGGCGGTTCCGGCCTCAGCCGCAGCGACGGCGTCCTCGTCTTCGAGACCCTCGCCACCGGTTGCCCCTCCATCGCCGGATACCTCTCCATCCACAACATGGTCGCCTGGATGATCGACCGGTACGGGGACGCGGACCAGCGGGCCCGCTGGCTCCCCGACCTGTGCTCCGCCCGGTCGCTGGGCAGCTACTGCCTGACCGAGCCCGGCGCCGGATCCGACGCGGCCAGGCTGCGCACCCGGGCCGAGCGCACGGACGACGGCTATGTGCTGACCGGGGTCAAGCAGTTCATCTCCGGCGCCGGCGCCTCCGAGGTCTACATCGTCATGGCGCGCACCGGCGGGGAGGGCCCGGGCGGCATCTCGGCGTTCGTCGTCGAACGCGGAGATGCCGGGGTCTCCTTCGGCCCGGACGAGCGCAAGATGGGCTGGAACGCCCAGCCCACCCGCCAGGTGATCCTCGACGGGGTCCGCGTCCCCGCCGACCGGCGGCTCGGCGCCGAGGGCGACGGCTTCCGCATCGCCATGAACGGCCTCAACGGCGGCCGTCTCGGCATCGCCGCCTGCTCGCTGGGCGGTGCGCAGAGCGCGCTGGACCGCAGCCTCGCGTACCTGGCCGACCGGGAGGCCTTCGGGGCCCGGCTGCTGGACGCCCAGGCCCTGCAGTTCCGGCTCGCGGACATGGCCACCGAGCTGGCCGCGGCCCGCGCCCTGGTCCGCCAGGCCGCCGACGCGCTGGACCGGGGCGACCCGCTGGCCCCGCAGCTGTGCGCGATGGCCAAGCGGTTCGCCACGGACACCGGCTACTCGGTCGCCGACCGGGCACTCCAACTCCACGGAGGTTACGGCTACTTGAGCGAGTACGGCATCGAGAAGATCGTCCGCGACCTTCGGGTCCACCAGATCCTGGAAGGCACCAACGAGGTCATGCGCATCATCGTCGCCCGCGGGCTCACGGAGGCCCTGCGATGAACCACGTACCCCCCGGGGGCCACGCCCAGGACCACGTGCTCCTGCGGACCGAGGGCCACACCGCCTACATCACCCTCAACCGCCCCGGGGCACTCAACGCCCTCACCCACTCGATGGTGCTGCGCATCGACGAGGCGCTCGCCGAATGGCAGCACGACCCGGACGTCGCGGCCGTCGTCATCGAGGGCGCCGGTGAACGCGGCCTGTGCGCGGGCGGTGACATCCGCGCGATCCACGAGGACGCCCGCACGGGCGGCACGGCCTCGGCCGGCTTCTGGCGCGACGAGTACCGGCTCAACGCCCGCATCGCCCGCTATCCCAAGCCGTACGTCGCCCTCATGGACGGCATCGTCATGGGCGGCGGCGTCGGGATCTCGGCCCACGGCACCGTGCGGATCGTCACCGAACGCTCCCGCGTCGCCATGCCCGAGACCGGCATCGGCTTCGTCCCCGACGTCGGCGGCACGTACCTGCTGGCGCTGGCGCCCGGAGAACTGGGCACCCACCTGGCCCTGACGGGGGCGCCGGCCGGGGCGGCGGACGCGCTGCTCTGCGGGCTCGCCGATCATTTCGTGCCCTCGGAGCTGCTGCCGCGGCTGGCCGCGGACCTGGCACGGACCTCCGTACACGAGGTGCTGGAACGGTACGTCGGTCCGGCGCCCGGCGGCGCGCTCGACGGTGACCGCGAGTGGATCGACCACTGCTACGCGGCGGACACGGTGGAGGACATCGTGGAGCGCCTGCGCGGCAGCGGTGTCCCGGCGGCGAAGGAGGCCGCGGCCACCCTTGCGGCCAAGTCGCCCACGGCCCTCAAGGTGACCCTGGCCGCCCTGCGCCGGGTGCGCGAACTCGGCCCGCTGGAGCGGGCTCTGGAGCAGGAGTACCGGATCTCCTGCGCGGCGCTGTCCTCCCCCGACCTGGTGGAGGGGATCCGCGCGCAGGTGATCGACAAGGACCGCAGCCCGCGGTGGTCACCGCCCTCCCTGGCGGAGGTCCTTCCTGCGGACGTGGAACGGTTCTTCGCCCCGCTCGGCGCGCGCGAACTGCAGCTGACCCGGACGGATTCGACTCAGGAGGTGCCCTGGTGAGCAGGACCGTGGCGTTCGTCGGACTGGGCCGCATGGGTGGTCCGATGGCGGCCAACCTGGTGGAGGCCGGACACCGTGTCCTCGGCTTCGACCTGGTGCCGGAGCTGCTGGCCACCGCCGCCGTGACGGGGGTGGAGCCGGCGGTGTCGGCCGCCGCGGCGGCCGCCGAGGCCGATGTGGTGATCACCATGCTGCCGGCGGGCGGGCACGTCCTCGCCCTGTACGGGGACGGCGGGCTGCTGGCCGCCGCACGGCCCGGCACCCTGTTCGTCGACTGCTCCACCATCGACGTGGCCGACGCGCGGGCGGCCCACGAGGCCGCTGCGGCGGCCGGTCATCGGTCCCTCGACGCGCCCGTCTCGGGCGGGGTGGTCGGCGCGCAGGCGGCGAGCCTCACCTTCATGGCGGGCGGCGGCGCCGAGGAGTTCGCGGCGGCCGGGCCGCTGCTCGGCGCGATGGGCAAGAAGGCCGTGCACTGCGGGACGGCGGGCGCCGGACAGGCCGCGAAGATCTGCAACAACATGATCCTCGCCGTCTCGATGATCGGGGTGAGCGAGGCCTTCGTCCTCGCCGAGAGCCTCGGCCTGGACCACCAGGCCCTGTACGACGTGGCCTCCACCGCCTCCGGCCAGTGCTGGGCCCTCACCGTCAACTGCCCCGTGCCCGGACCGGTTCCGGGCAGCCCCGCCAACCGTGACTACCTTCCCGGCTTCGCCGCCCCCCTCATGGCCAAGGACCTCGCCCTGGCGGCGAACGCCCTGCGGGCCGGCGGGGTGGAGGCGCCGCTGGGCCTGAAAGCCGCCGAGCTGTACGCCGACTTCGCCGCGGGCGAGGGCGCCGGCCTCGACTTCTCGGCGATCGTCCACACGCTGCGACCCCGGAACGGAACCCCCGCATGACCTACGAAACCATCCTGCTGGAGCGCAAGGGGCGGGTGGCCGTCCTCACCCTCGACCGGCCGGAGGCCCTCAACGCCCTGAACCTCCAGGTCATGACCGAGGTGGTGGCCGCAGCGGAGGAACTGGACCGGGACCCGGAGGTCGGCTGCATCGTCCTGACCGGCTCCGCGAAGGCCTTCGCGGCCGGCGCCGACATCAAGGAGATGCGGCCGCGCAGCTATATGGACATGTACCTGTCGGACTGGTTCACGGCGTGGGACCGGCTCGGCCAGGTCCGTACGCCCACCCTCGCGGCGGTGTCCGGCTACGCCCTGGGCGGCGGCTGCGAGCTCGCCATGATGTGCGACATCCTGCTCGCCGCGGACACCGCGAAGTTCGGGCAGCCCGAGATCAAGCTCGGGGTGATCCCGGGGATCGGCGGATCCCAGCGGCTCACCCGGGCCGTCGGCAAGGCCAAGGCCATGGAACTGTGTCTGACGGGCCGCACCATGGGCGCGGTCGAGGCCGAACGGGCCGGCCTGGTCTCCCGGATCGTCCCGGCGGACGAGCTGCTGTCCGAGGCTCTCACGGTCGCCGGGACCGTCGCCGGGATGTCGAAGCCGGTCGCGATGATGGCCAAGGAGGCCGTGAACCGGAGCTTCGAGACCACCCTCACCGAGGGCGTCCGCTTCGAACGCCGGCTGTTCCACGCGGTCTTCGCCACGGCCGACCAGAAGGAGGGCATGTCCGCCTTCGTGGACAAGCGCCCGCCCCGCTTCAGCCACGGCTGAGGCACCGCGCGAAGGCCGGGTACGGTGCGCAGGACTGCGCCGTACCCGGCCTTCGGCCTGCGACGACAGGTGCCCGCTAGCGGCGGCTGCGTACGGGCAGGTGGAGGAAGTACGGAGTGCCGATCACCGCGGTCATCAGGCCGGCGCCGAGCTGGGCCGGTGCGCCCCGCGACCGGCATGCTCGCGCGGTTGCGGGTGAACCCGCGGAACCTGTGGGCGAGCGGGCGGACGAGGGCGGGGGCGCACATGCCGACGAAGCCGACGGGTCCGGCGAGCGTGACCGCGGCCGAGCGCGGCCGGCGCATTGTTCGGGGAATGTACGGATGGCGGCGCGCCCACCGGAAGGGCGGAGCGGCGCGGTTAGCATCGATGCTGCCAACCGCGGCTGAAAGGCAGTGATGACGGAGTCCAGGGGCCTCGTACTGATCGTCGAGGACGAGCGCCACATCTCCGACGTGCAACGCCTCTACCTGACCCGCGAAGGCTTCGGGGTCCACGTCGAGGCCGACGGGGCCGCCGGGCTCGCGGCCGCGCGGCGCATGCACCCGGTGGCGATCGTCCTGGACATCGGCCTGCCCGGCATGGACGGCATCGCCTTCTGCCGCGCCCTGCGGGACGCCGGCGACTGGACACCGGTCCTGCTGGTCACCGCCCGCGGTGAGGAGGCCGACCGGATCCTCGGCCTCGAACTCGGCGCGGACGACTACCTGACCAAGCCGTTCTCGCCCCGTGAGCTGGTCGCCCGGGTCAAGACCGTACTGCGCCGGGCGGCGGGCCCGCCCGGACCGCCGCCCGGGAGCACCGGCCGGCTCAGCGTGGACCCGGTCAGCCGCACCGTGCGCCGCGACGGCGAGCCGGTCGAACTCACCGCCACCGAGTTCAATCTGCTCTCCCACCTCCTCCAGCACGTGGGCCAGGTCTTCACCCGCGAGCAGCTGCTCGCCCAGGTGTGGGGGTACCCGGGCTACCGCGACACCCGCATGGTCGACGTCTTCGTCTCGCAGGTACGCGCCAAGCTCGGCGACGCGAGCCCGATCCGTACGGTCCGCGGCGTCGGGTACAGCGCGACGGCGCCCGGCCCGTGAACAGCCACCCCCGCACGGGTCCGCGCCGCGGCTCCCTCGCCCGCAAGATCGTGGTGCTGACCACCGTGGTGGCGGCGCTCGCGGTGGCCCTGACCGGACTGATCGCCTGGCAGACCGCCGCGCACGGCGCCGAACAGCGTGAACGCGACCAGCTGACCCGTCAGGCGACGGTGCTCAGCCGGCTGCCGGTCCTGTCCGAGGCGCTCTTCACCGGTGCCCAGGCCCTGGCGGGGCCGAACGGGGTGCAGCTCGCGGTCATCGCCCGGGACGGCACCGTGAGCGGAACCGCCGGCCCGGCCGTCGACCGGACGTCCAAATCGGCCCTGCTGGCAGGGGATCCGGTCTCCACCACCGGCATCCTCGGTGGCCAGGAGGTACTGCTGGTGGGGCAGCCCGGCGTACGCGGCGGCGCCGTGGTGCTGACCGAGCCGTACACGGTCGTCACCGAGAACACGAACCAGATCCGCCGCAACGTGATCGTCCCGCTGGCCTTCGGCATGCTCGGCGCGGCCCTGGCCGGAGCGCTCCTCGCCCGCCGGATCGCCCGTCCGCTCGTGACGGCCGCGCAGATCGCGCACCGGCTCGCCGACGGCGAACGCGGTGTACCAGCCCCGGTCGACGGCTCCCGGGAGACCGCGGACATCGGGCGCGCCCTCAATGTCCTGGACGAGGCGCTGGCCCACAGCGAGAACCGGCAGCGGGAGTTCCTGCTCTCCGTCTCCCACGATCTGCGCACCCCGCTGACCGCGCTGCAGGGCTACGCCGAAGCGCTCGCGGACGGCCTGATCGAGCCGGAGCGGGTGCCCGAGGTCGGCGGCATCCTGGCCGACGAGACCCGGCGCCTGGACCGGTTCCTCGGGGACCTGCTGGACCTGGCCCGGCTGGAGGCCGACGACTTCCGCCTGGACGTGGCCCCGGCCGACCTCCGCGCGCTGGTCTCCGAGGCCGCCGCGTTCTGGACCGGCCTGTGCGCACGCCACGGCGTCGACCTCCGGCTCGAACGGCCGGACCTGCCCGTCGTCGTCGCGACGGATGCCTTCCGGGTCCGGCAGCTGATCGACGGCCTGGTGCAGAACGCGCTGCGCGTCACGCCCGGGGGCGCGCCCCTGGTCCTCGCCGTCCGCCCGGCCGCCGCGGGCGGCGGGGCCGAGCTGCAGGTCCGCGACGGCGGGCCCGGCCTCACCGACGACGACGTACGCATCGCCTTCGACCACGGCGCCCTCCACGAGCGCTACCGGGACACCCGCCCGGTCGGCAGCGGGCTGGGGCTGGCCATCGCCCACCGTCTGACCGGCCGTCTCGGCGCCGGCATCCGCGTCGAGGGGCACGGTCCGGAAGGCGGCGCCTGCTTCACCGTCACCCTCCCGCCGGCGCCCGCCGCCTGAGCACCCGGGTGCGGCGGCTCCCTTACATTCCCCGGACAATGCGCCCACGCCCCCCTTACACACACCGCGCACAGTGGCCCCATGAACACTGAATCGGCCGAGGGGCCGGGGCTCCTCCACCGGAGCGGGCGCTGGTGCGCCCGGCACGCCTGGCGGGTCGTCGCCCTGTGGGTACTGGCACTGGTCGGCCTCGGGCTCGCCAACCACACCTGGGGCGGCACCTACGCGGACAGCTTCTCCCTCCCCGGCACCGGCACCCAGACCGGTGCCGACCTGCTGACGGCCCACACCACCGGGTCCGGCGGCACGGCCTCCGCCATCGTGATCACCTCCGACGAGGGCGTGGTCACCGATCACCGGGCGGCGATCGAGGCGGCCGTCGCCCACCTGGGCCGGCTCCCCGAGGTCCTGTCGGTGGCCGACCCGCTCACCACCCCCGGGGCCGTCTCGGCGGACGGCGGGACCGCCCAGGTGACCGTCCGCTTCGACGGCAACCCGGCGAGCTTCGACCCCGCCTACCTCGCCGGGGTGGACACCGCCGTCGAGCCGCTGCGCGCCGACGACGTCACCGTCGAGTACGGGGCCCCGCTCGGCCAGCTGGCCACCCCCAGGTCCGCCGACCGTGCCTCGGAGGCGATCGGTCTGGCCGTCGCCGTGCTCGTGCTGCTGATCGGCTTCGGCAGCGTCGCCGCCACCGGCCTGCCCCTGGTGACGGCAGTGACCGGCCTGTCCGTGAGCCTGGCCGGGCTCGGACTGCTCGCCGGGCACTTCAGCTTCGCCCAGGCCGCCCCGACCCTGGCCGCGATGATGGGCCTCGGCGTCGGCGTCGACTACGCGCTCTTCCTCGCCACCCGCTACCGGGCCCTGCTGCACGCCGGATCCGGACCCGACGAGGCGGTCGGCCGTACGGTCGCCACCAGCGGCCGGGCCGTGCTGGTCGCCGCCGCCACGGTGGCCATGGCCCTGGGCGGGCTGTGCGCCTCCGGCGTGGGCTTCATCGGCGCCCTCGGTGTCGCCGCCGGACTCAGCGTCCTCGTGGCCGCCGCCGCGTCCGTGACCCTGACTCCCGCCCTGCTGGGTCTGCTCGGCCGCCGCATCGACCGCTTCCACGTCCGCGAGCCCGTCGCGGAACCCACCGGCGAGGCGGACGTCTGGCACCGCTGGGCCGTCAGGGTGAGCCGCCGCCCGTGGCTCTTCCTGGTCGGCGGCCTGCTCGTGCTCGGCGTACTCGCGGTCCCCGTCGCGTCCATGCAGCTCGGCCACGTCGACGCCGGAGCCCAGTCCACCAGCAGGACCGACCGCCGCGCCTACGATCTGATCACCGAAGGCTTCGGCCCCGGCGCCAACGGCCCGCTCACCGTCGTCACCCACCTCGACAGCCGCCATGTCGAGAGCGAGAGCCTGCGCCAGGACCTCGCGGCCTCGCTCCGGCGCGAGCTGGCCGCCGTACCGGGCGTCGCCTCCGTCACTCCCCCGGTGCCCAGCCCCGACCACGCCCTGCTCATCACCACGGTCGTGCCCACCACCGGCCCGCAGGACGCGGCCACCGCGGATCTGATCCACACCTTGCAGGACGAGACGGTGCCGTGGACGCTGTCGGGCACCGGGGCCACCGGCTACCTCACGGGCACGGCCACCGCCGCCCAGACCTTCACCGACACCCTCACCGCCAAACTGCCCCTGATCATCGCCGTGGTCGTCGCCGCCGCGTTCCTGCTGCTGCTCACCGTCTTCCGCAGCCCGCTGGTGGCGCTCAAGGCCGCCGTGCTCAATCTCTTCTCGATCGCCGCCGCCTACGGTGTGGTCGTCGCTGTCTTCCAATGGGGCTGGGGCGGGGCGCTGTTCGGCGTCACCGAGAAGGTGCCCGTCGAGTCCTACGTACCGATGATGATGTTCGCGATCGTCTTCGGGCTCTCCATGGACTACGAGGTCTTCCTGCTTTCCCGGATCCGCGAGATCTGGCTGCAGCACGAGGACAACCACCTGGCCGTCGCCACCGGCCTCGCCGCCACCGCCCGCGTCATCACCTGCGCGGCGCTGATCATGACCAGCGTGTTCCTGGCCTTCCTGCTCTCGACGAACGTCGCCGTCAAGATGCTCGCGCTGGGCCTCGGCGTCAGCGTCATCATCGACGCCACCGTGGTCCGCCTGCTCCTGGTGCCCGCGTCCATGTACCTCTTCGGGCGCGCCAACTGGTGGCTCCCCGGCTGGCTGGACCGGCTCCTGCCGCACCTCGACCCGGAAGGGCCCCCCGCCGGGCCGGAGCCCCTGGCCGGATCGGATCCCGCACCGGATCCCGCACCGGATCCCGCCACCACACCCGGTCTCGCACCCGCCCGAGGAGAACGGCGATGAAGCGCCCCCTGACGAGGACCCGGGCCGCCCTGCGCCGCCGTACCGCCCTCACGATCACGGTCGCCGTGGTCCTGCCGGCCGTCGTCGCCACCGGCGCGGCCGAGTACACGGTCCGCCACCACATCCACAACCGTGTCGCGAAAGCGGCTCCGGGCCTCGGCGACGACGTGGCGGTCGGTGTCGCCGGCGGCTGGGCGCTGTGGGACCTGGCGCACGAGAGCATCCCCCGGCTCGACATCAGCAGCGACGACGCCCGGGTCGGGCGGCTCTCCCAGGTCCGCGTCCGGGCCCGGCTGGACGACGTCCGCCTCGGCGGAACGACCACGGTCGGCGGCACCCACGCGGACGTGACGGTCTCCACGCAGTCCCTCGCCGCCGCGATCCGCGAAGCCGTACCGTCCGTGGCGGTGGCGGCGGTCACCACCGACCCTGCGAAGGGGACGGTCCTCGCGGACGTCGGTCCGGGCGGGCTGGGGCAGTTGACGCTGCGTCCGGTCCTCGCGGACGGCAAGGTCACCCTCGCCGTCGACGGGCTCACCCTGTTCGGCCGCTCCGTCCCCACCGACCGGCTCGGAATCGGTGCCAGCGGCTTCGGCCCGCAGGCGGGCACGCCGAAGGAGTACCCGCTCGGGCTGGCGGCCACCTCCGCCGAGATCCGGCCGGACGGCCTGCACGTCTCCCTGACGGGCGGCCCCAGCACCCTGTCCGGCATCTGACGCCCACCGCTCGACCGCATTCGCCCGGAACGTTCCGTACCCGCCCGGTGGCCGGATCACACCGCATGACCAGGGCGTCCGAAAGACCGTACGCACGGCTGCAGTTGCCGGCGGGTACGGTTCCGGCATGGATGTTTCAGAAATCAGTTCGACCGAGGACGACGACATCACCCCGGCGGTGGTGATCAAGGACATCGCGCGTCAGCAGCTGGTGAAGCTGGGCGCCGCCGGGCTGTCCCTGGATGCCGTGGCGCGCGACAGCGGCCTTCCCGTCGCCGAGGTCGAAGCCGCGTTCCCGCACCGCGACGATCTGCTGACCGCACTCGTCATCGACGCCTACGACGCGTCCGGCGAGGCGATGGAACAGGCCGACGGCGCCGCCACGGCGGCCGGCGCGTCCGGGGGCGCCCGGCTCCTCGCGGTCACCCGCGCGCTGCGGCAGTGGTCCTTCGACCACCCCGCCGAGTTCACCCTGATCTACGGCTCGCCCGTGCCCGGCTACCACGCACCGCAGGACACGGTCCCGTCGGCCTCGCGCACGCCCGCGGTCCTCGCCGGCATCGTGCGCTCCGCACTGGAGGCCGGTGAACTCACCCCGCCCCGGCGGCCGGTGCCCGGCCCGCCGCTGCTCCTTCCGGAGGCCGTGCAGCTCTTCGGCGGCACTCCCGAAGCCCCGTTCTCGGACGTCATCGAGCGCGGCATCGTCCTATGGAGCAATCTGATCGGCCTCCTGGTGTTCCAGGTCTTCAGCCGTACCCACGACAGTGTCCGGGACGAGGCCGCGTTCTTCGACTACGCCATCGCCGTGGCCGCCGAGAGCATCGGCCTCGTGGTCCCCCTGGCCGAGAACACCGACTGACCCGCCCGCCGCCCGCGGCACCGGCAGAAAACCAGGACGTGAACACCACCAGAACCCTCTGCTTCGTCATCGCGGCGCTCTCGTCGTACGCGGCGCTCGTCTACCGGCTGTGCCAGGCCCGGCGCAGCTGGAAGGACGGCGCGTACCGCACGCTGATCGCCACTCTGCTCCTCCAGTGCCTCACCTTCACCATGGGAGCCCTGGCCATGGGGGGCGGGCCCCTCCTGGGAGTCGGCAACCTCGCCGTCCTCCTCATGCACCTGTCGGCGGTCGCCTTCTGCGTCAGCGCGCAGATCATCCTGCTGCGGTGGGCCGCGGCGGACGAGGAGGCCGCACGCAAGACCCGCTACTGGGTGATCACCGGCATCGCCCTCGACGTGCTGCTGGCGGCCCTCTTCTTCCTCGCCGACGGCACCGGCCGGCCGGCCTCGGACTTCGACGGCACCGGCGAGCCGCTGCTGCTCACCTATCTCCTGGCGTTCATCGTCTCCCAGGCGATTCCGTGCGTCACGATCTACCTTCAGTGCGGGCCGTACGCCCGGATGACCGACAACGCCTCGCTGCGCCAGGCCCTGCGGCTGCTCTCGGTCACCGCGGTGGTCCTGTTCCTCTACTGCCTGGCCAGGACGGTCAACATCCTCACGGCGGCGGGCGGGGTCGACATCGGCGCCTGGAAGGTCGCCGCCTCGGTGTTCAGCGCCGCGGGCATCGTCATGCTCTCGCTCAGCCTGACCAACTCCTCCTGGGGCCCGGCGGCGACCCGGCTCCTGGAGTGGGCCCGCACGTACCGCTCGTACCGGGCGCTCTACCCGTTGTGGCGGGACCTGTACGAGTCCTCCCCGGACATCGCCCTGGAGCCGCCCGGCGCCTCGGTGTCCGACCTCGACTACCGCCTGCACCGCCGGGTCGTCGAAATACGCGACGGGTGGCGGGACTTGCGTCCGTACATCGACCGCACCGCGGGCGAGGGTCACGATCCGGCCAAGGAGGGGAGCGCGGAGTCACGGCAAGCCTTCACCGAAGCTGCACAGATCAAGCGCGCCTTGCAGGCAAAACTGACCCACACGGTGCCCCGGAACAACAAGGACGCGGGCGACTTCGACGACCGCGATACGAACAACTTCGCGGCAGAGCTGGCATGGCTCACCCAAGTGGCAGCCGCCTACAGTAAGCTCGACAAGGCGAGTTGAGGACTCCCGCCCGGTTTGCATCCCCCGTCAAACCGGGCGGGTATCCCGTTTCCCCCGCTGTTCTGGCGGCCGGACGGGTGGCTCCCGCCCGGACTGGCCCGGCCCATCCCCCGAGGGCCGGGCCAGTCCGATGTCACCGGCGGCCAACATCGCGTCCCCCGTGAGCGCAAGTTAGCTGCCAGCTATCGGCCGGACCCCACGTTCGCCGAGTCCTGGTCAATTGTCAACTGACCGCTAATCTGTGAAACTGTCGTATAGCTGAGGGCTATACCGAGGAGGCGGCGGGAGGATGGTTCACCATGACCGAGAACGACACCGAGAACGGGAGTGAGGAACGCCCCCTGCTCGCGAAGCGCCTCGACGACCTGTTCCGGACGGTCCGCCCCAAGGGCAAGCACTGGACCAACGCCGAGGTCGCGGACGAGCTGAAGCGGGTCAACCCCGAACTCAAGGTCGGGGGTGTGTACCTGTCGCAGCTGCGCACGGGGAAGCGCTCCAACCCGTCACCCGACCTGCTGTCCGCCCTGGCCCGTTTCTTCGGGGTCTCGGTCGCCTACTTCTTCGACGACAAGGTCGCCGAGTCCGTGCTCGGCGAGCTCGCCGCCATCGAGGCGCTGCGCCAGTCCGGGGTGCGCGCCGTGGCGATGCGGGCGGCCGGGATGAAGAAGGAGAACCTCCAGGCCATCACGGCCATCATGGACCAGTACCGGCAGATGCAGGGCCTGCCGCCCGTCGCAGACCCCTCCGAGTCGCCATGAGGGGCGCCCGCAAGGAGCGGGCGGCCGACCACGAACGCCGCAGCCGGCTCAAGAAGCTCCGGAAGGCCGGCGCGCAGCGGATCGCCGCACTCGATCTGCCGGCGGCGGCCGACGTGGCCGAACTGTGCCGCCATCTCGGCGAGGTGCGCGACCGTCCGATCACGCTGGTCCCGATGCAGATGCCCTCGTCGCATCCGTGCGGCATGTGGGTGGCCGCGCGCGACGAGGACCTCATCTTCTACGACGCCAACACCACCGGCGCGCATCAGGAGCACATCATCTTGCACGAGCTGGGCCACATCATCTGCTGCCATCGCGGTGCAGGCGGGCTGGACGAGGCGGCCGCGCGCCTCCTCTTCCCCAACCTCGACCCCGAACTCGTACGCGACATGCTCCTGCGGGCGACCTACGACGACGTCCAGGAGCAGGAGGCGGAGATCATCGCCTACCTCCTGTCCCAGCGGATCGGCGACGCCGATCAGCGGCACACCGCGGCCCCGGCCTCGGCGGCGGGCGAGGACGGCAATCCCGCGAAGAGCGCCACGCTCAGCCGCATCGAACGCACCCTGATCTGAGATGGACCACTTATCGCCCGGCGGCCGCTGCCGCCACCTCTTCGGCCAGGATCGACACCGCCCGCCTGATGTCCTCCGTCCGGTGTTCGCTGGTGATGAAGAACCGCAGTCTCGACAGCCCCTCCTCCACGGCGGGGTGGAAGATCGGGTCCGCGACGACGCCCCGGTCGAACAGCCCGTCCGCGACGCGCAGGGTTCTCGCCGAGTCGCCGAGGATGCACGGCACGATGGGGGTGCCGGCGCTGGAGCCCGTCGCCAGACCGGCCTCGGCGGCGAGCCGGAGGAAGAGCTCGGAGTTCCGTCTGAGGGCACGCACCCGCTGCGGCTGCGCGGTGAGCAGCTCGGTGGCGGCCAGCGCCGCGGCCGCGTTGGCCGGAGTCAGGCCGACGCTGTAGACGAAACCGGGGAGCGTGTGGCGCAGCCAGCGCACCATCCGGGCCGAGCCTGCGAGGTAACCGCCGCAACTGGCGAAGGACTTGGAGAGGGTGCCCATCCACAGGTCCACGTCGGACCGGTCGACTCCGTAGAACTCGCCCACTCCCCTGCCGTGTTCGCCGACGGTGCCGATGCTGTGGGCCTCGTCGACCATGAGCAGGGCGCCGTAGCGCTTCTTCAGCTCGATCACGGCGGGCAGGTCGACGAGGTCGCCGTCCATGCTGTAGGCACCCTCGACGGCGATCAGCACCCGCCGGAACCGGGACCTGTTGAGCCGCAGCATGTGCTCCAGCCGCCCCATGTCGTTGTGGGCGAAGGGGCGTCGCGCCGCCCCGGACAGGGTGCAGCCCTGGAGGATGCTGTCGTGGGCGAGCGCGTCGTGCACCACGAGGTCCTCGGGGCCGACGAGGTGCCCTATCGCGGTGACGTTCGTGGCGTGGCCGCTCACCAGGGTCAGGCAGTCGCCGACGCCGAGGAAGTCGGTCAGCGCCCGCTCCAGCCGTACGGTCAGGTCCCGTTCGCCGGAGAGCACGCGGCTCGCGGAGACCGAGGTGCCGTACCGGTCCACCGCCCGGTGCACGGCTTCGTCGACCGCCGGATGGCCGGAGAGCCCGAGGTAGTTGTAGCTGCCGAAGGACAGCAGGGTGCGGCCCCCGATGACGGTCGTGTCGCGGATGTTGCCCTCATGGACCCGGAAGTACGGGTTGGCTGCGCCGCTGTCGGTGATCCGGCCGAGGCGCTGCTCGAACTCGCCCACCTCCGGGAACGCGTCGATGACGGCCGTCCTGGCATCCCATACGGCTTCCTGCGGCGGGGCCGGTCCGGCGGGGGCCGGTCCGGCGGGGGCCGCCGTCCGCGTGCGGTCCGCGGCGGTGTGCGGATCCGTGTCCGGATCCGCGAGTTCGATCAGCCGGCCGACGGTGAGTCCGGGCGAGAACAGCTCCTCGGACCGGAAGCCCGGTATCCGCTTGGCGATGTTGATTCCGAGCTCCTGAAGCATCAGGGAGTCGAATCCGAGATCGGTCACCAGGGTCAGGTGCCCGCTCAGCTCGGAGAGCGGGAAGACACCGGTCCGCGAGACCTCTTCGAGGACGAGGGAGGCGGCGGACGCGGCCCGCACGACGGCTGTGGCGGACGCGTCACCGTCGGGGCGCGGCACGGCGGGTGCCGCGGGTATCGCGGGTGCCGCCTCGGCGGGATCCGGGACCTCGCGCGCAGCGTCGTCCACGACCCAGTGGCGGCGCGGGGCCAGCGGGCTCGGCGGCAGGGTGCACGGGGGTGTCCGGACCGTCGCGGGCGGCCGGGGCACGGTGCCGGTGGCCGTGTGTCCGGCGAGCTCGTCCGTACGGCCCGCCGCGACGGCGGCGGCCGCCGCCACCAGCTGGGCGGTGGCGTCGGCGGCGTCTTCGGCCACCAGGGTGAGGTGCTGCGTGAGGGGTGTGCGGCGGGCGAGGGTGTCCGCCACCGCGGCCAGCGGGGGCCGGTCGTCGGTGAGGTTGTCCGCGAGCTCCCGGGCGTAGCGGGCCAGTCCGTCCCGGTCGCGCGCGCTGAGGGCCAGTATGTACGGTCCGTCGTCCGGCGGCGCGGGCACTGCCGGGCCGGCCGGCGCCGTGGTGCATTCCTCCACCACCAGGTGGACGCCGGTGCCGCCGAAGCCGAAGGCGCTCACCCCCGCCCGGCGCGGACCGGCGCGGTCCGGCCACGGCGTCGGGGCCGTCGCCACGGTCAGCCGAGCGGCGTCGAGCCCGGAGCGGTCGGCCAGGTCGCACTCCGGCTGCGGGGGTATCACGCCCCGCTGCACGGCCAGGACCGACTTGATGAGCCCGGCGATCCCGGCGGAGTTCAGCGAGTGACCGACCACCGCCTTCACGGCGCCGAGGTAGGCGGGTGCGGCGTGCTCACCGCGCAGTTCGCGCAGGACACCGAGCTCGACGGGGTCGCCGACCGTGGTTCCGGTGCCGTGCGCCTCCAGGTAGCCCACCGCGTCCGGGGCGAGTCCCGCGTCCCGGTAGGCCCGGCGCAGTGTGCGGAGCTGACCGGCCGCCTGGGGGTGCATACCGCCCTGCACGGTCCCGTCGTTGGCCGTTCCCACGCCGCGGATCACGGCGTAGACCCGGTCGCCCGCCGCCAGCGCGTCGGTCAGGGGCCGCAGCACCAGGACCCCGGCTCCCTCGCCCAGGACGAAGCCGTCGGCCTGCGCGCCGAAGGGCAGGCAGCGGCCGCTGCGCGAGATGGCGCCGATCCGGCACAGCCCGACCAGCAGGTCGGGGGTGAGTATCAGTTGGGCGCCGCCCGCGAGGGCGATGCGGGAGCGGCCCGCGCGCAGTGCGTGCACGGCGTTGGCCACGGCCATGAGTCCGCCCGAGCAGGCGGAGTCCAGGGCGTAGCTCTCGCCGTGCAGGTCGAAGACCGAGCTGATGGTGTTGGGGCCCATGTTGAGCAGGAGTCCGGCCACGGAGGTGCCGTTGAGTCCGTCGACGGCCCGGACCGTCTCCAGCAGGCGGGGGTGGCCGAGCCTCGCTCCGAACTCGCCACCGGCCAGCTGGCGCATCCGGATCTGCAGGGTGCTGAGTTCGCGGTAGCCGCCCTCGGTGAGCGCCGTGATCACCGAGGTCTCCTCGCGGTCGAAGCCGTCGGCCTCCCACCCCGCGTCCTGGATGGCCTCGCGGGCGAGGTCGATCAGCAGCCGGGCCTGCGGGTCCATCGCCCGGGCCCGGCGCGGCGGGATGCCGTAGTGGGCCGCGTCGAAGTGGCCCACGTCCGGCAGCAGCGCCATGGTGTCCGTGTACGCCGACGAGGTGTCGCGGAAGTTGTCGCTTGTGAAGGCCGCGGTGCGCCACCGCGCGTCCGGGATCGCCCCGAACTGTGCCTGCGGGGCCGTCAGCAGCCGCCAGTACCGGTTCAGATTGCGTGCTCCCGGGAACCGGCACGCCATCCCCACGACGGCGATGTCCTCCCGCCGCGCTCTCCTGGCGTCCTCCATGTGGTCCATCCCTGTCCTGTCACCCCTGTCACCCCTGTCGGCCCTGTCGGTCGCTGGTCGCGAGTCGTTCGCGCCACCATTCCAAGGTCGCCTTGACCTGCTCGTCGACGGGGGTGGACCGTACCGCGAACGCCGCCTCGTAGGCGCTCGAATTTACGACGAACGGACGGTCGAACTGGTAGCGGATCTCCTTGAGTTCGCGGATCAGCGGGGAGAAGAGCGATGCCACGCCGACCACGGCCGACGGGAGGCCGCGCACGGCGACCGGTCCCGTTCCCGCCTGGGCGCAGAGCCGCCCGACCATCTCCCGTACGGACAGCGCCGGCTGGGTCGGGACGTGCCAGGCGCGGCCCCAGGCGCGCTCCTCGTCCGCGACCTCGGCCAGCGTCCGCGCGACATCGGGGAGATAGGTCCAGCTGTGCGGGGCGTCCGGGTCTCCCAGTGTGGTGACCGGCCTGCCGCGCAGCAGCGGTGGCACGACCCGTGCGGCCAGGTGGCCGCCGTCGGTGACGCCGGGTCCGAAGAAGTCCGAGGCGCGTACCTCGACCGCCCTGATCCGGCCCTGCTCGTGCAGTTTCCGCGCCTGTTCCCAGACGGCGACGCGGACCCGCCCCTTGGTGCCGGTGGCCGCGAGCGGCAGTTCCTCGGTCATGGGGCCGTCGACCGGGCCGTAGCCGTAGAGGTTGCCCAGCACGACCAGTACGGCCCCGGTCGCCTCGGCCGCGGCGCAGAGCGACGAGGCCAGCGGCGGCCAGTCGTCCGCCCAGCGGTGGTAGGGGGGTGCGGCGCAGCTGTGGATCGCCGCCGCGCCCCGCGCGGCTTCGGTCAGACGCTGGGTGTCCGTCGCGTCCAGCGCGACGTGTTCGATCCCGGGTTCCGGGCTTCGGCCCGATCTGGTGACGACCCTTACGGTACGGCCCTGTTCGGCGAGGAGCCGGGCGGTGGCGGCGCCGGCGGGTCCAAAACCTATGACGACATGAAAGCTCACGCGCGCACCCTAGCGCGAGCGACCGGCGCTCCCTTGCGCGGAGAACGTCTCCCGGCCAGCGCCGGGGAGCGAACCGCCGGACACTGGGGACATGAGCGGCAACCCCACCGGCAACCCCACCGGCGCCCCCGCCGAGGTCCCCGCGAACGGGCCCGCCGTCTCCCGCCAGGAGTTCGACGCGCTGTTCGCGTCGGTCCGTACGTGGGGCCGGTGGGCGGCGGCCGACCGCGGGGCCTGGAACCGGGTGACGGCGGAACACGCGCGCAGAGCCACCGCCACGGTCCGGGACGGGACGGCCGTCCCGATGGCACGCCCCTGGGACACCCGCCCCGGCCCGGACAACGCGAAGCCCGCGCTGCACTACATGTCCGACCTCGGCGACGTGCAGGCCCCGGAGCCGTCCGTCCACAAGGACTTCCTGGCCGCGGACTACCACGGCAAGAGCGTGACACACCTCGACGCACTGTCACACGTCGCCTACCGAGGGCAACTGTACGACGGGCGCGCGGCGCGTGAGTACGTCGATGCGGCGGGTGCCCGCTTCGGCGCGGTGTCGGCGCTCGGCCCCCTGGTCACGCGGGGCGTCCTGGTCGACCTGCCCGCCGTCCTCGGGGTCGAATGGCTCGAACCGGGCCGTGCGGTGCACGCGCGGGACATCGTTGCCGCGGAGGAGGCGCTCGGGGTGACCATCGGGGACGGCGACGCGGTGCTGCTGCGCTCCGGGGCCCTGCGCCGGCGCCGGGAGCTCGGGCCCTGGAACCCCGACGCGGCGAGCGCGGGCTGGCACGTGCACGCCGTCGCGTTTCTGGCCGAGCGCGCCGTCGCGCTGCTGGGCGGCGACGGGGACAGCGACGTACGGCCTTCGCCGGTCGAGGGGCTGCACTCCCCCGTCCACACGCTCGCCGTCACGGCGATGGGGGTGCCGCTGCTGGACAACCTCGACCTCGAACCGCTCTCGGCCGCGTGCGCCGAAGCGGGCCGTTACGCGTTCCTGCTCGTCGTGGCACCGCTGAACGTCCCCGGCGGAACGGGCTCACCCGTCAATCCGGTCGCGATCCTGTGACGCGGGCACCCGCCTGATCGCTTCGCTCCCATACCTCATTGCCGAAATGTGAGGAATATACTCAAACCTGGCGATCGAGGGTGCTCCGGTGAGGGGAAGTGATGCACATGGGGGTCGTCGGAGACCGTATCGGCCCCGTGCGATTCCGTGACCGATTCCTGCAGGGCGAGTCGGTCGAGGGGAGCGTGAGAAGTCCGATCCTGAGCTCGTGGCAGCGCAGCCGGCTGCTGGGGCTGTCGCCGGAGCAGTCCGAGCTCCCGTTCCAGGAGGGCGTCGACCCGGACGGCCCGCTGCTGCGCGCCGCCGAGCCCGTACTCGACCGGCTCCAGAGCATTTTCGCGGGCAGCCGGACCAACATCTGCCTCGCCGACGGTCACGGCATGGTGCTCGCCCGCCGCTTCGGCGAGAAATCCATGCTCAGGCAGCTCGCCCCGATCCAGATCCTCCCCGGGTTCGTGTTCGCCGAGCAGGTGGCCGGTACGAACGGCATCGGCCTCACCCTCGCGGAGAGGCGGCTGTGCCAGGTCTACGGCGCCGAGCACTTCGCCGAGCGGTCCCAGGCGAGCGCCTGCACCGCGATCCCCCTGCGCGACCAGCTCAGCGGGCACATCCAGGGCGTCCTGTGCCTCGGCTATCCCTACACCGACGCGGACCCGGCGCTGATCCCCGTGGTGCGCAAGGCGGCCGAAGCCATCGAACGACGGCTGATGGACCAGAGTTCGGCGCGCGAGCACGGTCTGCTGCAGGCCTATCTCGACACCGCGAGCCTGGCCCTGAGCGGCGAGCACGGCCTCGACGGGCACCCGGTCGCGATGGCCGACTTCCTCCAGAGCGAGCTGGAGCAGAGCGACCAGGCGACCCTCAAGGAGAAGGCCACGGAGCTGATGTCCGGGGACCGGCGGGCCGCCGCCGAAGTGCCCCTGTCCCGCGGCCGGTGGGTCACACTGGTCAGCCGCCCCGTGATGAGCGCCGCCGGGGTGGAGGGGGTCGTCGTCGAGGCACTGCTCCCCGAGGACTCGGAGCGGCACGCCCCCGCCCCCACCCACCCCCAGCCGCACGCCCCCGCCGCGGTGCCGCCCGCGCTCCGTCCCCGCGTCACCCCCGGTCCGGAACCGGCGACGGTCCGCGCACGCGGCGCACCGGGCGCCGAAGGCCCCGCCGGTAAGGCCGCCGGTGAGGCCACCCGTGAGGCCACCCGTGAGGCCGCCGGTGAGGCCGTGGCGGCGCCCGCCGCCGGCCCCGCCCCGGGCCGGGTCAGAGGGCTGGTGCTGGTGGGTGAGCCCGAGGTGGGCAAGTACGCCGTCGCGGCACGCCGGCGCCTGGAGTTGCTGGCCGAGGCCAGCAACCGCATCGGCACCACGCTGGACGTGAGCCGCACCGCCTGGGAGCTCGCCGAGACGGCCGTCCCGAGGTTGGCCGATTTCGTCACCATCGACCTGCCGGCCGGCGTACTGCTCGGGGAGGAGTCCCCCCATCCCACCACCGAGATGCAGCGCACGGTGGTCCACGGCATCCGCGAGGACTGCCCCTTCTACCCGGTCGGCGCGCAGATCAGCCTGCGGCCCACCACGCCCCACATGCGCTGCATCGCCACCCGGCAGCCGGTGCTCGAACAGGATCTGCGGGCCGCCTTCGGCTGGATCGCCCAGGACCCCCGGCACGCCGAACGGCTCCTCGCCCACAACATCCACTCCCTGATCACGGTCCCCCTGCTCGCCCGGGGCGCCGTCCTCGGCGTCGCGAGCTTCTACCGCTCGCAGAACCCGGCCCCCTACGGGGACGACGACCGCTCGCTGGCCCAGGAGCTCGCCGCCCGCGCCTCCCTCTGCATCGACAACGCCCGCCGCTACACCCGCGAGCACACCCTCGCCCTGTCCCTGCAGCGCAGCCTGCTCCCCCGCGACCTCCCCGAGCAGAGCGCCGTCGAGGTCGCCCACCGCTATCTGCCCGCCGAGTCGGGCGTCGGCGGCGACTGGTTCGACGTCATCCCCCTGTCCGGGGCCCGGGTCGCCCTCCTCGTCGGCGATGTCGTCGGCCACGGACTGCACGCCGCCGCCACCATGGGCCGGCTGCGCACCGCCGCCCGCAACTTCGCCGAGCTGGAGCTGGCCCCCGACGAGCTCCTCACCCACCTGGACAACCTGATGGTGCGCCTCGACCGGGAGGAGGGCGGGGACGGCCCCGGCTCCGGCAGCACCGGCATCGTCGGCGCCACCTGCCTGTACGCCATCTACGACCCCACCTCCCAGCTGTGCACGATGGCCCGCGCCGGCCACCCTCCGCCCGCACTGGTCCGACCCGACGGCGCCGTGTCCCTCCTCGACCTGCCCGCCGGTCCCCCGCTCGGCCTCGGCGGCCTGCCCTTCGAATCGGTCGAGATCCGGCTCCCCGAGCACAGCCAGCTCGTCCTCTACACCGACGGGCTCATCGAGGACCGCCACCGCGACCTCGACGTGGCCCTCGACGCCCTGAACCGGGCGCTGGCCCATCCGGACCGGGCTCCCGAGGAAACCTGCCAGGCGGTCCTCGACGCCGTGGCACCCGAGCACCCCGACGACGACATCGCGCTCCTCGTCGCCCGCACCCGCGCCGTACCCGCGGACCGGATCGCCACCTGGGAGCTGGCCGCCGATCCGGCCCTCGTCTCCGAGGTCCGCGCGGCTTCCGTGAGCCAGCTGAACCGGTGGGGGCTGGAGGAGTCCGCGTTCGCCACGGAACTCCTGCTCAGCGAGCTGGTCACGAACGCCGTCCGGTACGGGACCGCGCCCATCCGGGTACGTCTCATCCACGACCGCAACCTGATCTGCGAGGTGCACGACGCCAGCAGCAGCGCCCCGCGCATGCGCCTGTCGGCCACCACCGACGAGGGCGGCCGCGGCCTGTTCCTCGTCGCGCAGCTCGCCCAGTCCTGGGGCACCCGCTACACCACCGACGGCAAGGTCATCTGGGCCGAGTGCACGCTGGCCGCCGCATGACCCCCGAACCCCCGGCCGTTCGGCCATTGGGGTCAGACAGCGCAGCGCTATGCCGGAAATGACCCCACATATCCCCGTAGAGTGCCCCGTACCGTCGGGAAGAACTCGGAGGCCGACCCCCGGAGAAGTCTGTGCATGACGCTCCCGACACCTGGGCGAGCCCACCCTCGCCGGCCGGTGCCGCACCACTCGTCCGCCTGCGCGGCCTGAGCAAGCGGTTCGGCGGCACCCTCGCGCTGGACTCGGTCGACCTCGACATCCGGCGCGGGAGCGTCCTCGCCCTGCTCGGCCCCAACGGAGCCGGAAAGTCCACCCTCATCAAGGTGCTCGCCGGGGTGCACCGGGCCGACACGGGCGAGGTCACGGTGGCCGGCCATCCCCTCGGCAGCCATGCCGCGACCCGGAACATGTCCTTCATCCACCAGGACCTCGGGCTCGTCCCGTGGATGACGGTGGCCGAGAACATCGCCCTGGGCACCGGCTACCCCCGCCGCCGTGGACTGATCTCCTGGCGGCGGACCCGGGAGCGCTGCGACGAGGCCCTGCGGATCGTCGCCGGGCACCTGGACGCCGACGCCCGGATCGCCCGCCTCGGCCCCGCCGAGCGCTCGCTCGTCGCCATCGCCCGCGCCCTCGCCACCCGGGCCGGGCTCATCGTGCTCGACGAGCCGACCGCCACCCTCCCCGCCGCCGACTGCGCGCGGCTCTTCGGCGTACTCCACACCCTGCGCGACCGCGGCCACGGCATCCTCTACGTCAGCCACCGGCTCGACGAGGTCTACCGGGTCGCCGACACCTTCGCCGTCCTGCGGGACGGCCGGCTGGTCGACCGGGGCCCGCTCGCCGGTCACAGCCCGGACCGACTGGTGCACGCGATCGTGGGCCACGCACCGGCCGGACGGGCGGCGGGCACTCCCCCGGCCGCCGGCGCGCCCCTGCTGAGCCTCGCCAGGGTGCGGACCGTGTCCACCGGAGAGGTCGGCCTGGACCTGCGCGGCGGTGAGATCCTCGGCATGGTGGGCCTGACCGGCGCCGGCCACATGGAGCTGGGCCGCGCCCTCGCCGGCGCCCGGCCGATCCTCGGCGGGCAGGTGCTGCTCGACGGCCGGCCGTACCACCCGCGTACGGTCCACTCCGCACTCGACTCCGGCGTCGGCTTCGTGGCGGCCAACCGTCAGGAGGAAGGCTGCGCCGCCGACCTGACCGTGCGGGAGAACTTCCTGGCGAACCCGCGCGCGGCCGGCACCCCCGCGGCGCACTGGATCAGCCCCCGCCGCGAGCGCGCCGAGGCCACCGCCCTCATCGACCGGTTCTCGGTGCACCCCCGCGACAGCGAGGTGCCGATCGCCACCCTGTCCGGCGGCAACCAGCAGAAGGTCATGGTCGGCCGGTGGCTCCGGGGGCACCTGCGCCTGCTCGTCCTGGAGGAGCCGACCGCCGGTGTGGACGTCGGGGCCAAGGCGACCATCCACCGGCTGCTCGACGACGCACTGGCCTCGGGCCTGGCGGTCCTGCTCATCTCCACCGATTTCGAAGAGGTCGCGGACGTGTGCCATCGCGCTCTGGTGTTCGTCCGCGGGAGCGTGAGCACCGAGCTGAGCGGTGCGGCCCTCACGGTCGCCGAACTCACCCGAGCCGCCTCGGCCATGCCCGCGATCACCGGACCCACGACGGACCGATGACCATGCCCCCTTCCCCTTCGCCCTCGCCTCCGTCCTCGTCCCCGTCCCCGTCCCCGTCCCCGTCCCCGTCCTCGCCTCCGCCGCGGTCCCCGCTGGGCCACCTGCGGGGTCACCACATCGGCGCCTACGGCCTGCTGGCCCTCGCCGTCCTGCTCTTCCTGGTCTTCTCCCTCGTCCTGCCGGACACCTTCCCCACCCGGGACAACGTCTCCTCGATCCTGTCCAACCAGTCGATCCCAGCCATCCTGGCCCTCGGCGCGACCATCCCCATCGCCACCGGCAAGTTCGACCTGTCCATGGGCTACGGCCTCGGCCTGGCCCATGTGATGGTGCTGCAGCTCATCGTCAACACGGGCTGGCCCTGGCCGCTCGCCTGCCTCACCGTGGTCCTCGGCGGGGCACTGGTCGGCGTCCTCAACGGCGTCATCGTCGAGTACGTGCGGATCGACTCGTTCATCGCCACGCTCGGCACCGGCAGCATGATGTACGCCGTCACCGGCTGGATCACCGACGGCTCCCGGATCGTCCCCGGCCCGGACGGCCTGCCGGCCGCCTTCACCGGCCTCTACGACTCCCGGTTCCTCGGCCTGCCGCTGCCCGCCTACTACGTCCTGGCCCTCGCGGCCGCGCTCTGGGTGGTCCTGGAACGGCTGCCGCTCGGCCGGTACATGTACGTCATCGGCTCCAGCCGGCGCACCGCCGACATCATCGGCATCCCCAGCCACCGGTACTCCGTCTACGCCTTCGCCGGATCGGGGCTGGTCACCGGCCTCGCCGGGGTCCTGCTCGCCGCCCAGCAGCAGACCGGCAACCCGAGCGTCGGGCTGGACTACCTGCTGCCCGCCTTCGTCGGCGCCCTGCTCGGGTCCACGACGATCAAACCCGGCCGCGTCAACGCACTCGGCACCGTCGTGGCGGTCGCCGTCCTCGCCATCGGCCTCGCCGGCATCGGCCAGCTCGGCGCCGACTTCTGGGCCACGCCGCTGTTCAACGGGGCCACCCTGCTCATCGCCGTCGGCCTGGCCGGCTACTCCGCCCGCCGCCGGCTGCGCACCCCCTAGAAAAGTTCGTACGCGCACCGCGTCAGGAGCACCGTGTACCCGAAGGACTCGCACTCACACCCGCACCCGCACCGCAGGACCACCCGCTCGGCCACCGCGGCCCTGCTGGCAGCGGCCGCCGCCCTCGTCGCCGGCTGCGGGAGCGGCGGCCCCTCCACCGGCGCCGCGCCGCCGAAGGCGGGCTGCCCCAACGCCCTCGCGAGCGCCGCGGCGGCCGTCGCGCGGGCCGAGAACGCCGAGAACGCCGACACCGCCTGGCACGGCCCCACCACCGGCCCCGCGGCGGTCCCCGGCAAGTCGGTCGTCTACGTCGCCCAGACCATGACCAACCCCGGTGTCGCGGGCGTCGCGAAGGGCGTCGAGGAGGCCGCGAAGGCCATCGGCTGGCAGGTCCGGGTGATCGACGGGGACGGCACCCCGGCCGGCATCCAGGCGGCGCTCAGCCAGGCCATCACCCTTCGGCCCTCGGGCATCGTCATCGGCGGCTTCGATCCGCAGCTGACCTCGCAGCAGATGGCGCGGGCCGAAGCGGCGCACATCCCGGTGATCGGCTGGCACGCGGTGGGCTCCCCCGGCCCGAGCGAGAGACCGAAGCTGTTCACCAACGTCACCACCAAGGTGGAGGACGTGGCGAGGATCAGCGCGGACTGGATCATCGCCCGGTCCGCGGGTGATGCCGGGGTCGTCCTCTTCACCGACGACTCGATCCCGTTCGCGAAGAACAAGGCCGAGCTGATCCGCAAGGAGCTCGCCACCTGTTCCGGCGTCCGGCTCCTGAGCTACGAGAACATCCCCATCCCCGACGCCGCGAGCCGCACCCCGCAGGCGGTCTCCTCGCTGCTCTCCCGCTTCCAGGACGACTGGACGTACTCCGCCGCCATCAACGACCTCTACTTCGCGGACGCGGCCCCGGCCCTGCGCGCGGCCGGCAAGCCCGGCTCCGGGCCGCCCTTCAACATCGGTGCGGGCGACGGCGACCCCTCCGCGTTCCAGCGGATCAACAGCAAGCAGTTCCAGGCCGCCACCGTGCCCGAGCCGCTGAACCAGCAGGGCTGGCAGATCATCGACGAGTTCAACCGCGCCTTCGCCGACCGGCCGGCCAGCGGCTACGTCGCCCCCGTGCACATCGCCACGGCCGACAACAGCGACGGCGCCACGTCCTGGGATCCGTCCGGCTACCGCGAGGAGTACCGCAGGATCTGGGCGGGCTGACGACACGGCGCGGCGGGCACCGGCCCCGCTCGGTGCGGGGCCGGTGGCCTTGGCGTGCCGGGTGCCGGGTGCCGGGTGCCGGGTGCCGGGTGCCGGGTGCCGGGTGTTACTGGTACGGGTCGAACGGGATGCCCGCCGGCTTGGCCTCCGCCAGGTGGGAGGCGAAGGAGCCGTCCTTCAGGCCGAAGTGCGCGCTGCCGAAATCGGCCTGGGTGAGCTTGTCCCGCACGGTCGCCGGGTAGCCCGACCACCCGACGAGGGTGGGGAACTGCCAGGCGCGACGGTGGTTCTCGGGCGGTTCGTCGTTGGTGTTCGCGGCGCGGAAGCAGTGCGTGCCGATGCCGTCCTTGTGGTAAACGATCTTGGGGTGGTTGCCGTCCCAGCGGATCTGGTCGCGCGAGTGGATGTTGAAGTCCCCGTGCGCGGAGGTCGCGACGTACTTGGCCTCGTTGCCCTGGATCCACACGACCACGTGCTCCCAGTCGTGGCGGTGCCCGCCGAGCTCGATGCCGGGCAGGGCCTGGTCCTTCTCGAAGTAGAGCGCGTACATGACGGCGCACCAGCCGTTGTTGCAGGCCCAGCGGGAGTAGCCGTTGGTGTTGTCGAGGTCCGAGGCGTCCCGGCAGCTGCCGTTGAGGGCGCCGGTGGGTCTGAGACCGCCGTTCAGAACCCCGCTCGCGCTGATGGCGGGCGTCGGGTAGCAGCCGTCGGTGTCGTAGTCGTAGGCGGGCTGGTAGGTCAGCTCGATCGCTTCGGCTCTGCCGGGGAGCGCCGGGGGCGGCGCCGCGAAGGCCACCTGGGGAACGGCGACGACCACCGCGAGAGCGGCACCGACGACCACCATCGATCTCCGGATGTGACGGTTCGTCCGCAAAACGGGCCTCCTGGCCGGCCGGGTGCGAGGGGGGCGGACGCGTCACGGCGGAACACCGCCGACCGACACGCCGCGAGCATCATTCGCGAACCGGGGCGACACGGCAAGAGGCCGGGCAGACTCCGTTCCTTGCGTACCGAAGGGCCAGGAAAGCCTTGTACACAAGGAAATTGACGGAATATCAGAGATGAGTCACAGGGCAGGCCACCCGTCGGGCCGGCCAGGAGGCCGATGAGGGAATCCCAGCGGAATGTGATGCGGGCGCGGGCGCGGAACACTCCACCGGATGGTCGTGATACAGCCCGTCCCGGAGACCGGAGGACGAGGTTCTGCCGGGCGGTCGACTACGGGCAGCAGCTAGCTCGGGCGGATCGCGGCCTCGATGTGGGCGAGTTGGGCGGCGAGGATCTCTTCGAACGCGGCGCGGCGCTCCACCCCGAGGGGGCGGACGTCGCGGGCGAAGTGGGCCAGGGCCGGGAAGCGTTCGGGGTCGGCGCCGAGTACCGCGACGCGAAACAGCTCCATGCCCTGTTCGTGCTCTTCGGGGGTGACGGTGCTGACTCCGGCCTCGGAGGCGATCAGCGCGGCGAGGAGGACCGCGAGGCGGTGGTAGCGCAGCGGGATCTCCTCGTCGGGCAGCCCCGACGCGCGCAGGGCCTGCAGCACCTCTTCCATGACCAGCCGGGAACCGGTGCCGCTTGATGCGTAGCGCCCCCAGACCGCGGCGAGCTGGGGCTGCTGCCCGAAGGCCTCTCTCGCACGCAGGGCCAGCGACGTGATGCGCTGCTTCCAGTCGCCCTCGGGGCGGTAGCCGTCCATCGCGGCCAGGAGAATCCGGTCGGCGACCGCACGCAGTAGTTCGGTCTTGCTGCGGAAGTGCCGGTAGAGGCTGGAGGAATCGGTCCCGAGGGCCGCGGCCAGCTTGCGCACGCTGAACGAATCCGCGTCGCTCGTGCGCAGCAGCTCCGCCGCCGCATCCAGGATCTCTTCGGTCGACCAACGCCTTCGGCCTGCCATCTTGCTCCTTTCGCCGGATCTCATCCTACCTATGCACTCGGTGTTGCACGCACCGCGTGCATAATGAGGACATGAGGATGCCGGGCAGGCCGGCATGCCACTCGTGCCCTGTTGTCCGGGTCAGGCGACCGATGCGGAGCCCACCCCGGGGAATGCGAAAGGACGCATGACGTGAAGAACCCACTGGATTCCGCGGCGCTGAACGCAGCCCTCGAAGACGTCCACCGCGCCGGAATGCCGGGCCTGTTCGCCGAAGTGCGTGACGGCGACCAGGTCTGGCGCGGCGCCACCGGGGTCGCCGATGTCGACACCGGTCTCCCCGTCACCGCCGACATGCGCCACCGCGTCGGCAGCATCACCAAGACCTTCACCGCCGCCGCGGTCCTGCAACAGGTCGAGAGCGGCCGGATCGGTCTCGACACACCGATCGGCCGGTACCTTCCGCGGCTGGTTCCCGGAGAACGCGGTGACGCGATCACCGTCCGCATGCTGATCAACCACACCAGCGGCCTCGCCGAATACCTCCCGTACGCCTACCCCTCCCTGAAGGCGTTCCCCGCCCTCGCGGACACCGGACCCCAGAGCCTGGACGACCACCGGTTCACGCGGTTCCACCCCACCGAACTGATCGGGATGGGGGTCACCGCACCTGCCGTCGGCACCCCGGGCGGCTGGCCGGGGGTGTACTCCAACACCAACTACCTGCTCCTCGTCGAACTCCTGGAACAGGTGACCGGCACTACGGCCGAGCGGTACATCACCCGGAACATCATCGAGCGCGCCGGGCTCCGGGACACCGAACTCCCCGCCGGACCGTACGTCGGCGGGCCGCACTCGCAGCTCTACGAGGCGTGGTTCGGCATGATCGACCCGCCGCGCGACTACAGCGTCTACGACATGTCATGGGTGGGGCCGTCGGCTTCGCTGATATCGACCGTCGCGGACCTCAACCGTTTCTACGGCATGCTGCTGGCCGGGGAGATCGTCAGCCCGTCGTCGCTGGCGCAGATGCAACGCACGGTCCCGGTCGTCTCCCAGGAGGGAAGGACGATCGACTACGGCCTCGGCCTGCACCCGATGGAAGGTCCCGGCCAGGGCATCTTCTGGGGCCATGGCGGCACGGTCTGGGGTGGTGGAGCGCTGGCCATGACCCGTGCCGACGGCAAGCGGCAGATGGCGGTCGCGGTGAACCTGCAGAGGTGGAACAGGCTCGACTCCGCCGGCAGGCCGCAGCCCCATCCCATCGACGGCGCGCTCGCGACGCTGTACCGCCTGGCGATGTACGGCTGACCGGGTCCGGGCATCAGCCGAGGGTGTTCATCAGGATGATGGCCAGGAGGTCCAGGAGGATGACGGCGATGACGGCGCCGATCATGAACCAGGCCCTGCGCGATTCGTCCATGCCTGCGAGTCACCTCCCGACCCGGGCGGGGGGGGGGGGGGGGGGGGGGGGGGGGGGGGGGGGGCGGGGGGCGCCCCCCCCCCCCGGGGGGGCCGCCCCGCGCGCGGGGGGGGGGGCCCGCCCCCCCGCGCCCGCCGCCGCC